>JAJFMR010000218.1 GCA_020696915.1 Rhizobiaceae bacterium
CTGCACTGGTTCGGCGCCGACGAGAAGCGGATCGATTGAGGAAGGTGGCCGCCGCCGAAGCCTTTGGCGGTTTGACGCGCGCTGCAGAGGCGGCCGGTTCCTCATGATCGCCCTCGATCAAGCGAAGCCTTCGATCAGCGGCGGCCCGGACGGACCGCGTCATCAGCGCATCAGCCCTGCCCGGCGCAACGCATCCTGAATGACCTTTCCGATGGCACCCCCTGGCAGAGAGGCAGGGGCGCCCGTCTCCTCGCGGCCCGCCTGCTCGCCGTTCGGCCGCGCCGCAAACCGGTGTGCTTCGCCGTCCTGGACAACCTCGTCCCGCGCCGCAGGACGCTGCGCGCTTGTGCCCGCCAAGCCGAAGAATCGAGCGATGTGCCAGGTGGAGGAGATGCCGGCATCGATCATATAGGGCCCCGGCACACCGAGCGGCTCCGCGCCTGCGGCATCGAGCGGCGTCCCATGCCCCATTCCGGTGATGCGCCAGGATTCGATGCGTTCGCTGCCGTCCGCTGCCTGCCAGACAGTGCGCGAATATCGGCCTTCGGCCTGGCTGGCCGTCGGCCTTTCCGTCAGTCCGTGCACGCCGAGCCATTGCGCCGCGACGGCGTCGGCATTGGCCGGATCGACAGTCCGGTCGCCGGTGCCGTGCCAGATCGAGATGGTCGGCCAGCGACCGCGATGGTTCGACGCGCTTGCGAGCAGGCTCTGCAGTTCGCCTTCGGAGGGCAGCCCGTGACCGCGCATCCGGTCGAATGCCTCGGGAACCGTGTTGGCGGCGCCGTATGGGAGCCCGGCGATCACGGCCCCGCCTGCGAACAGCTCGGGATAGGTGGCGAGCATCACCGAAGCCATGGCGCCGCCCGCCGACAGCCCGGTGACGAAAATCCTTTCGGGGTCGATGCGACCGTCGGCCGAAGCCGCCGCTATCATCTGCCGGATGGATAGAGCCTCGCCGCCCCCGCGCCGGTTGTCCTCCGGCTGGAACCAGTTGAAGCAGAGGTTGGCATTGTTGGCGCGCTGCTGCTCCGGAAACAGCAGCGCGAAGCCGGAGCGATCGGCGAGCCGCGACCATCCGGAGCCGTGGTCATAGCTCGCCGCCGTCTGCGTGCAGCCATGGAGCACCACCACCAGCGGCGCGCGCTTCTTCAAGGTTGCCGGGAAGTATGTCCGGGCCCGCAATGCGCCGGGGTTGCTGCCGAAAGCCTCCCGATCCGAGAGGCGATCGCTCGCGTGCGCGCCGCCGAACCGTTCCGGCGACGCGCGCATTGCTGCAAGGCGGGCAATCGTATCGGCGATGTTTCGCATTCCTGGACCTCTGCAGCATGTAAACCGGGCGACTATGTTGCCAACGTCTAGCTATCAGAAACGTTGCTGCAGTGCACACTAATTTGCTGCCGCGCCGCACAATGGCAACGGCGGCGACAGGCCGAGTGTGCGCGTCGCTTCGCTGATGTTCAGATATCGTCGAGCGTTCGGCGCAGGCAGTCGATTATCTCGTCGATGTGCGCGCGTTCGGCGACAAAGGAAGGGGCGACGATTGCCGTGTCGCCCGTCCATTTCACATGGCAGCCGTTCCAGAACAGTCGCTTCTGCAACTCGTTGCCGCGTGCTCCCGGCTTTCCGTCCTCGGGGAAGACCTCGACGCCCGCCATCATGCCGTAGCCGCGCAGGTCGCGTATGACGGACAGGTCCCGGAGCGACCAGATCGCATCCAGGAAATAGGCCGACATGTCCGCCGCGCGCTTGAACAACCCTTCCTCTTCGTAGATGCGCAGCGTGGCCAGGCCGGCGGCGCAGGCCGCCGGATGGCCGGAATAGGTGTAGCCGTGGAAGAACTCGATGGCGGTCCCTTCGGCCGCGTTGGTGACCGTCTCGTAGACCTCGTCGCTGGCCGCCACCGCGCCCATCGGAATGGCGCCGTTGGTCAGCGCCTTGGCCATCGTGATGATGTCCGGCATGACCCCGAAGGCATCGGCGGCAAAGGGCGCGCCGAGCCTCCCGAATCCGGTTATGACCTCGTCGAAGACGAGCAGGATGCCATGGCGGTCGCAGATGGCGCGGAGCCGCTCGAGATAGTTTTTTGGCGGAACGAGCGTACCCGTCGAGCCGGCGATGGGCTCCACGAACACTGCCGCAATGGTGGCGCCGCCGTAGGTCTCGCAGTGGCGCTGCAGGTCGTCCGCAAGCTCGGCGCCGCGTTCCGGCTGCCCCCGGGTGAATGCCTGGTCGGGGTCCCAGGTATGACGGATCGTGACGACGCTGGGCATGACCACCGGGAAGGTCTCGCGATTGCGCACCATGCCCGACAGCGAAACCCCGCCAATGTTGACGCCGTGATAGGCCCGCTCGCGCGAAACGAAGCGCAGCCGCTGCGATTGCCCCCGCGCACGGTGATAGGCCATCACCATTTTCAGCGCCGTGTCGACCGACTCGGAACCGGAATTGGTGAAGAAGACATGGTTGAACGGCTCCGGCAGCAGCCCGCAGAGCTTCGCGGCGAGCGCGAAAGAGGCTGGCTGACCGAGCTGAAAGGGCGCGGTGTAGTCGTTCTGGAGCATCTGGGCATGGACGGCATCGGCGATCTCGCGGCGCCCGTGACCGGCTGCGACGTTGAACAGTCCGGACGATCCATCGATGAGGCGCTCACCGTTCTGGTTCCACAGATACATGCCTTCGCTTCTGGTGATGAGGCGCGGCGATGCCTTGAAGTCGCGGTTGGCCGTGAACGGCATCCAGTGCTGTTCCAGCGAGTTGGTTGCAAGGCTCGCGGTCGACGCAGCGGGCAGGTTCATGAACTTTCCTCCGCGAAAGCAGGAGACGGTCGTTTGGTTCTCGCGCTCTTCCCTGCGGGAAAGTAGGACCAGGCGGCGCACTTCGAATGACCAAACGCCGAACGTCGGCGGTGAGCGGGCGGCATCCGACGCCGCCGTATTGCAGCGACAGAACGGTTTCTATCGCCATCGAACCGCTCTACTGTCGGCGGAAAAGCGGGTGACGCGATCGAGGGGACCGGGAAATGAGGATGACCACCGAGGAAGCCTTCGTGAAGGTTCTCCAGATGCATGGCATCGAGCACGCGTTCGGCATCATCGGATCGGCGATGATGCCGGTTTCCGACCTGTTCCCCAAGGCCGGCATAACCTTCTGGGACTGCGCCCATGAATGCAACGCGGGGATGATGGCCGACGGCTTCACCCGCGCGACCGGCCTGATGTCGATGGCCATTGCCCAGAACGGGCCGGGCATCACCAATTTCGTGACGCCGGTGAAGACCGCCTACTGGAACCACTCGCCGCTGCTCCTGGTAACGCCGCAGGCGGCAAACCGCACGATCGGGCAGGGCGGCTTCCAGGAGATCGAGCAGATGGCGCTGTTCAGGGACATCGTCTGCTATCAGGAGGAGGTGAGGGATCCGGCGCGAATGGCCGAGGTCCTGAACCGGGTGATCGAGAAAGCCTGGCGCGGTTCGGCCCCGGCGCAGATCAACGTCCCGCGGGACTTCTGGACCCAGGTCGTCGACATCGAGTTGCCGCAGGTCGTCCGGCTGGAGCGTCCGGCGGGAGGGCATGCGGCGATCGAAGAGGCGGCGCGCCTGCTTTCCGAGGCGCGCTTCCCGGTGATCCTGAACGGCGCCGGCGTGGTGCTGGGCGAAGCCATCGACGCGTCACGGCGCCTGGCCGAGCGGCTCGCAGCGCCAGTGTGCTGCGGTTACCAGCACAATGATGCGTTTCCGGGCTCGCATCCCCTCGCGGCTGGCCCGCTCGGCTACAATGGCTCGAAGGCGGCCATGCAACTGATCGCCCAGGCCGACGTGGTGCTGGCGCTCGGCACGCGGTTGAACCCGTTCTCCACCTTGCCCGGCTATGGCATCGATTACTGGCCGCGCCAGGCCAAGCTCATCCAGGTCGACATCAACAGCGACCGCATCGGGCTCACGAAGAGGGTGACGGTCGGAATACAGGGGGACGCGCGGCTGGTTGCCGAGCAGATCCTCGGGCGACTTGGGACGCAGGCGGGCCAATCCGGCAGGGCGGAGCGCGAGGCGCTGATCCATCGAACCCGCTCCGCCTGGCTCCAGCAGCTGAGCTCGATGGATCACGAGGAGGATGACCCGGGTACCGACTGGAACCGGCGCGCGCGGGCCCGCGAGCCGCACAGGATGTCGCCCCGCATGGCCTGGCGGGCCATCCAGGCAGCGCTGCCGAGGGAGGCCATCATCTCCTCCGACATCGGCAACAACTGCGCCATCGGCAATGCCTATCCGGCTTTCGAGCAGGGCCGGAAGTATCTCGCGCCCGGGCTCTTCGGCCCCTGCGGCTACGGTTTCCCCGCCATCATAGGTGCCAAGATCGGCTGCCCCGACGTGCCGGTGGTCGGCTTTGCCGGCGACGGCGCCTTCGGCATCTCCATGAACGAGATCACCGCGTGCGGCCGCCATCCCTGGCCGGCCGTCACCATGGTCATCTTCCGCAACTACCAGTGGGGCGCCGAGAAGCGCAACACGACGCTCTGGTTCGACGACAATTTCGTCGGCACCGAGCTCGACTTGGACGTGCAGTATGCGGCAATTGCCCAAGCCTGCGGGCACAAGGGTGTGCAGGTTGCCACCATGCAGGCGTTGACCGAGACGCTTTCCGCGGCGGTCGAGGCGCAGATGCGGCAGCGCGCCACGACCTTCATCGAGGTTCTGCTGAACCAGGAACTGGGAGAGCCCTTCCGCCGCGATGCCATGAAGAAACCGGTGGTGGTGGCGGGGATCGACGCAAGCCACATGCGTCCGCAGCAGCTCTCGTGAGCGATGCACGGCGGGCTCCGCCGTCCTCACCGGCGCCGGGACACGTCCACCGCAATTGCGCGAAGCGGCCCGCCTGCGGCCGTCAGGCCGCTGTGGACTTCCTTTGGGGAAGGATGTTTGATGGAGAGAAGAAGACTGCATCGACAATGGGGAACAGGACGATGATCGGAAAGATGGCTTTGGCGCTCGCGGGTGCCGCAATGGGATTCGGTGGTGCTTCGGCGGTTGCGCAGGAAAAGGTGACGGTCGCCTATTTCATGGAATGGCCGACCGCCAATCAGGTCGCCCAGATGAACGAGACCTACGACAAGGCCATGGGCGTCGAAGTCGAGTGGCGTGCCTTCGGCAACGGCAACGAGATGACGCAGGCGATGGTCTCTGGAGACGTGCAGATCGCCTATAGCCAGGGCTTCGTGCCCTTCGTGGTCGGCACCTCGAGCGGTGCGCCGCTGAAGCTGGTCGGCATCGCCGTCACCTATGCCGAGAACGACCTGTGCATCGTCCGCGACGATGCCGGCATAACCAAGGAGAACGCCCGCGATCTCGAGGGCAAGAAAGTCGCCACGCAACTGGGCAACGTCACCCATTACAAGCTTCTGAAGACGCTGGAGCATCTGGGCGTCGATGCGGCCAAGGTCGAGTTGGTGCAGATGAATCCGGCCGACGCCGCCGTTGCCATGGTGCGCGGCGACGTGGTGATGGGCTGCGCTTTCGGCGGTGCGCTCGACCGTATGAAGGAAGTGGGCAAGCCGCTGATGACGGGCG
>JAJFMR010000219.1 GCA_020696915.1 Rhizobiaceae bacterium
GAGATTGAGCCCCATGCCGATGGCATCGGTGGCGACCAGGTAGTCGACATCTCCCGACTGGTAGAGGGCGACCTGCGCGTTGCGCGTGCGCGGCGACAGCGCTCCCAGCACGACGGCGGCGCCGCCGCGCTGTCGACGGACCAGCTCGGCTATGGCGTAGACCTCGTCGGCCGAGAAAGCGACGATGGCCGAGCGGCTCGGCAGCCGGGTGAGTTTCTTCTGGCCGGCATAGGCAAGGTGGGACAGCCGCGGCCGCGTCACCGTGGAGATGCCCTTCAGGAGCCGCTCCAGAATGCCGCGCATCGTCGCCGCACCGAGCAGCAGGGTCTCCTGGCGGCCGCGCAGATGCAATAGCCGGTCGGTGAAGATGTGGCCGCGCTCGAAGTCGCCCGCAAGCTGTACCTCGTCGATGGCCACGAAGGCGGCGTCGGTTTCCCGCGGCATCGCCTCGACCGTGCACACCGAGTATCTGGCGCCGGCCGGCTGGATCTTTTCCTCCCCCGTGACGAGCGCCACGTTCTGCGAGCCGACCTTGTCCGAGACCCTGCCATACACTTCGCGCGCCAAGAGCCTGAGCGGCAGGCCGATGACGCCGCTCTCGTGTGCGACCATGCGCTCGATGGCGAGATGCGTCTTGCCGGTGTTGGTCGGCCCGAGCACTGCGGTCACGTCGCGCCCGGAGAGGATGAGCGGCTGTGGTCTTTTCATCCTGTCTTCAATCAATCGAAAATACGGCCTTCGGGCTTCGGGTCGTTCGCGGCGCCGCGGCCGCAGCGGGAAATCGGGGCTGATCGGGTCGAGCGACACATAGGCACTTGCGTCGGAAAGCGAAAGTCGTTTTCGACCTCGCCGGGTGCGGAACGAGTCTGGAACGAATCGGCGACGAATCAGTGACTCGTCCAGATTCAGGTTTTGTTCGCCGCAAGATCTGGAAAGATCTACGGCGGACGCACCACATGCTGAATCGCGGGAGTCGTCTCCAGGTCAGCTTTTTGGATCGAAAGGCCGGGCCGGCAGGAAGCGACCGCCCGTCGGGCGTCGGGAACCCGCCGGCGTGCGCTCGCGCATGCCAAAAGAGCGAACCTTTCGGCCATGCCTAACGGGAATTGAAGAAGTCGGAGGTGTCGACGGGCGGAGCCGTTCATCATCCGCTCAAATGCGGAACGAACAGGCGACGAATCGGCGCCCGCCCCAGTTTCCCGCTTCGTTCACCCCAACATCTTGTAGTGTCGCGGCCGCGGCCGACAATGCGGTCGCCTCCCGCATCTTGCCCGGACGCCTGAACACGGGCGGTCGTTAAGCTATCCGTCCCGTCCTGGCACAGCAGGGCGCAGTTGCGCCGGGTGCCAGCCGATGCACGACGCTCCTGGCGCCTGACCGTCTGCCGTCCGTTCAAACCGAGTCTTGTCGTTTGGCATGGAAAGGACGTATATATCACTCAGTGTATACATTCGGGAACGAACGATGCCTCATCTCGCACGGGTATTCCAATCCGGAAATTCGCAGGCCGTCCGCCTGCCGAAAGAATTTCGCTTCAACGTCGACCGCGTCGAGGTGACGCGAGAGGGCGATGCGCTCATTCTCCGTCCGCATGTCGAGGAGAGAGAAGCCTGGGCATCGCTGAGGGCAGCGCTGGCGCGCGGCATGAGCGACGACTTCATGGCAGACGGACGCGACCAGCCGGCATTACAGGATCGGACGGACTTCGGCGCTGTGTTTCCTTGATCTCGTATCTTTTCGATACCAATGCCGTGATTGCTCTGATCGGCCGTAAATCCGACAGGCTGGTCAGCCGAATCCTCGAAAGGCCTCAGGGGAGCATCGGTGTGTCGTCGATCGTCGTCTACGAACTCTATTTCGGGGCGCAGAAGAGCGCGAAGGTCAAACACAACCTCGAGACCTTGCGACTGTTGCTGGAGGACTTTCCGACCATAGAGTTTGACCGGAGTGACGCCTTTTTCGCGGGCGAGGTCCGAGCATTCCTTGCGGCGAAAGGAACGCCGATCGGCCCGTATGACGTGCTGATCGCGGGACAGGCAAAAGCCCGCGACCTGACGCTCGTCACCAGCAATGTCGGAGAGTTCGAGCGGGTCGAGGGACTGCGCGTCGAGGACTGGACGTGATGCTCGTATTTTTCTGCACGTTGCCGTCGTCAGGCGGCCAGGCACGGCTCAATCGGGCGGCAGTACGGTTCGCGAATCCTGACACGGACTTGCCGAAGAACGTGGGCCCGCCTTCCCCGGCGCTTCAATGCCGCGCCGCCCACCCATGGCCCTGCCGGGGCGTCAGGCGAGATACTGACCGCCGTTGACCGAGATCGTCGAGCCGGTGATGAAACCGGCCTCATCGGACGCCAGGAACACCACGCAGCGGGCGACTTCGTCGGGTTCGCCCAGCCGCCCGACCGGGATCTGCGGGATGATCCGTTCGTTGAGCACCTTCTCGTCCACGGCCCTCACCATTTCCGTGCCGATATAGCCGGGGCAGATCGTATTGACGGTGATGCCGGCGCGCGCGCCTTCCTGGGCGAGCGCCTTGCTGAAGCCGATGTCGCCGGCTTTCGCCGCCGAATAGTTGGCCTGCCCCGCCTGGCCCTTCTGCCCGTTGATCGACGAGATGGTGATGACGCGGCCGAACTTGCGTTCGCGCATGCCGCTCCAGACCGGGTGGGTCATGTTGAACACCCCCGACAGGTTCGTGTCGATCACCTCGCGCCATTGCTGCGGCGTCATCTTGTGGAACATGGCGTCGCGGGTGATCCCGGCATTGTTCACCAGCACCGCGACCGGTCCGAGATCCGTCTCGACCCTGGCGATGCCCGCCGCGCAGGAATCGTAGTCCGCAACCGACCATTTGTAGACCGGGATGCCGGTCCCGGCCCTGAACTTTTCGGCCGCCTCGTCATTGCCGGCGTAATTGGCGGCGACGGCGTAGCCGGCATCCTTCAGGGCGATGGAGATGGCGGCGCCAATGCCCCGCGATCCGCCGGTAACGAGTGCGACTTTGGCCATTGATCCTCTCTCACGAATATCGGCGGCCCTTTCCGGCCGCCGGTCACGAACTCATCGACTCGACACACATGGCGACACCCATGCCGCCGCCGATACAGAGCGTCGCGAGGCCCTTCCTGGCACCGCGCCTGCGCATCTCGTAGACCAGCGTGTTGAAGACGCGCGCCCCCGAGGCGCCGACGGGATGGCCGATGGCGATCGCCCCGCCATTGACGTTGACGATCTCCGGATCCCAGCCCATGTCCTTGTTGACCGCGCAGGCCTGCGCGGCGAAGGCCTCGTTGGCCTCCACGAGGTCGAGGTCGGACACCGACCAGCCGGCCTTCTCCAGGGCCTTGCGCGAAGCGGGAATCGGGCCGGTGCCCATGATTTGCGGATCGACGCCGGCCGTCGCCCAGGAAACGATGCGCACCAGCGGCGTCAGCCCGCGCCGCGACGCCTCCGCTTCGCTCATCAGGACGACGGCGGCGGCGCCGTCATTGATTCCGGAAGCGTTGCCGGCGGTCACCGTGCCTTCCTTGTCGAAGGCAGGCCGAAGTTTCTGCATCCCATCCAGCGTCGCGCCGTGGCGGATGTATTCATCCTGGTCGACGACCGTATCGCCCTTCCTGCCCTTCACGGTGACGGCGACGATCTCGTCCTTGAACCTGCCGGCTTTCTGGGCGGCTTCCGCCTTGTTTTGCGACGCCACCGCGAACTGGTCCTGCACCTCGCGAGTCAACTGCCACTGCCGCGCCACGTTCTCGGCTGTGTTGCCCATGTGATAGCCGTAGAAGGCGTCGGTCAGCCCGTCCTTGATCATCGTGTCGACGAGTTTCAGGTCCCCCATCTTGGTGCCGCCGCGCAGATGTTGCGCGTGCGGGGCCATGGACATCGACTCCTGCCCGCCCGCGACGATGATGCTGGCATCGCCGGCGGCAATCTGCTGCATGCCCACGGCAATCGCCCTCAGCCCCGAGCCGCACAGCTGGTTCAGGCCCCAGGCCGTTGTCTCGTTGGGAATGCCGGCATTGATCGCAGCCTGTCTGGCTGGGTTCTGCCCCTGTGCGGCGGTCAGGATCTGGCCGAGAATGACCTCGTCGACTTCGCCCGCCTCGACGCCGGCGCGGCCGAGCGCCTCCTTGATCGCAATGCTGCCGAGATCATGGGCCGCCACATTGGCAAAGGCGCCGTTGAAGGAGCCGACCGGCGTGCGGGCGGCGCTCGCCACCACGATCGAGCTGGCATCGGACATGTTCATCTCCAAAGCTTGGAAAGGGGGTCGTTCAGCCTTGTTCTGGTCGTTTCCCTGTGCGGAGTCAAACCTGAAATGGGCAGGTCTGCGATGCGGAAACGATTGCGCTCTCGGGCTTTCGGCATTCGCGCCGGCCGGGATGCCGTGCCGCATGCCGCACCGCACAAAGGACTTGGAACTGCGGCTGGTTTGCGCATATCCTCATTGGACCGGCAGGAGTTGCCCCTGTTCATGTCAAGGGGACTTCGCTTCCGGGGAGGATGCCGATGCCCGTCAAGGACGACCCGGTTGTCATCAAGAAGTACGCCAACCGGCGTCTCTACAACACCGGGACGAGTACCTACGTGACGCTCGACGATCTTGCCGAGATGGTGAAGAAGGGCGAGGACTTCACCGTCCAGGATGCCAAGACGGGCGACGACATCACGCATCCGGTCCTCACCCAGATCATCTTCGAACTGGAGAACAAGGAGGGGCAGAACATGCTGCCCATCCCCTTCCTTCGCCAGCTGATCTCCTTCTACGGCGACCAGATGCAGATGATCGTTCCGAGCTTTCTGGAACAGTCGATGATCGCTTTCGCGCGGGAACAGGAGCGGTTTCGCGAACAGATGAAATCGGCGATGGGCAAGACGCCCCTCGACATGATGAAAGTGTCGACCTCGATCAAGGCCCTCGAGGAACAGACGCGGCGCAATGTGGACATGTTCCAGAAGGCGATGCGGATGTTCACGCCGTTTCCGGCCGGCCAGCACGAAGCACCCGCTTCCGGCGAAGCGGCCCGCAGCGAAACCACCGACAAATCGGACGATCTGGCCGAACTGAAGGAGCAGATTGCCGCGATGCAGAAGAAGATCGATTCGATGGGGTAAAATTGCGCAGGCCCGCAGCGTTGCCGGTCGCCGGCAGCGTGCGGCCGAGGGCGGGCTCAGGCCGAATGCCCGATCAGGTCATATGCCGCTCAGTTCAGATGGACGTCGCGGCCGGCCGCGCGCAGCGACACCGAGAACCCGGCCAGCACGTCGATGAACGAGATCAGCATCAGGATGAAGAACACCGGGTGCGCGGCGCCCCTGGCCAGCAGGAAGTCAGCTAGATAGGCAACGAAGACGAAGGTCGACAAAAGGTGGTCGAGCACCGAGGCGTTCGACGTGCGGGTCGACTTCACGATCTCGACGAAGAACAGGACAAGCGCGATGCCGATCAGCAAAATGCCGAGCGTCATCGAAAAAGTGCCGCCCGACATCATTCCGAACGAGAAGAGCTCGGCTTCCCAGGGATCGCCGTCCGGGCCCGCACCCCACAGGCCGGCCA
>JAJFMR010000008.1 GCA_020696915.1 Rhizobiaceae bacterium
GGCGGCGTCGCCGGGCTCCTGAAGCGCGCCAAGGTGAAGATCGTCGTCGGCCAGGCCCGCTTTCGCGACGGCAAGACCGTCGAGGTCGCTACCGAGGTCGGGCTTCAGGTGATCCGCGCCGAGATCGTGGTGATCGCCACGGGCTCGGCTTCCGTCGAACTGCCGTCGCTGCCGTTCGGCGGCAATGTGATTTCGTCCACTGAGGCCCTCGCTCTCGAAGAGGTTCCGGGTCAGCTGGCGGTGGTCGGCGCCGGCTACATCGGACTGGAGCTCGGCATCGCCTTTGCCAAGATGGGCGCGAAGGTGACGATCGTGGAGGCGGAGGACCGCATCCTGCCGCTCTACGACGCCGAGCTGACAAGGCCGGTCGCGAAGCGGCTTTCCCAGCTTGGCATCGATGTCCTGACAGGCGCCCGCGCGAAGGGTCTGGCCGCCAGTGGCGCACTGGCGGTCGAGTCCGTTGCCGGCGTCGAGCGGCGGATTGCGGCGGACAGGATCCTGGTGACCGTCGGCCGCAGGCCGGTCCTGGACGGCTGGGGCAGGGAGGAAATCGAACTCGACATGGACGGCCGGTTCATCCGCATTGACGACCAGTGCCGGACCTCGATGCGCGGCATCTTCGCGGTCGGCGACGTGACCGGGGAGCCGATGCTTGCCCATCGCGCCATGGCGCAGGGCGAGATGGTGGCCGAGATCGCCGCCGGACACGCGCGAAGCTTCGACAGGCGCTGCATTCCCGCGGTCTGTTTCACCGATCCCGAGATCGTCAGCGCCGGCCAGTCGCCCGAAGAAGCGGCAAGGAGCGGACGCGACATCAAGGTCGGGCAGTTCCCGTTTCAGGCCAACGGCCGCGCCATGACCATGCTCGCGGAAGACGGTTTCGTGCGCGTCGTCGCACGGGCGGACAATCACCTGGTGCTCGGCGTCCAGGCAGTCGGGCGCGGCATCTCGGAACTCGCTGCCGCATTCGCCCTGGCGATCGAGATGGGCGCCCGGCTGGAGGACATCGCCGGCACGATTCACGCCCATCCGACGCTCGGCGAAGCCCTGCACGAGGCGGCGCTTCGGACGCTGGGGCATGCACTGCACGTTTGAGGTGGCAGGACGCGCCTGGGTTCAGGTGACGCGGCCGCGGGCGGCGACCGGCAGGATGTCGACGACCTCCTCGCCGGAAACCAGATAGACCGCGTCGAACAGGTTCGACACCACGCAGGCATGGTTCGGAAGGATCCTCACGCGGTCGCCGATGCGCGGCGCAGTGTCCTCGGCCAGCGCGACATGGCCGTGCTCTTCGCTCAAGCCGCTCAGGCGCGCGCCGGGAAATTCGACCAGCTCGCCGAAATCCGGCATGCCGAGCGTGTCGCTGGACAGTGCCTTCGAGCCGGCATCCACGATGGCGCGGGATGGCGTCGGGCGGCTGACGACGGTGGCAAGCACGGTCAGCGCACAATCCCCGGCGGTTCCCGCGCCTTTTGCGACCTGGTAACGGTCGAGATAGATGTAGGTGCCGGGCCGGTACTCCCCCACCGCCTCGCTCTCATGGGCCCGCCACATGTCGGGCGTGCCGCCGCTGGAGACGAGGCCGCAGTCGAGGCCCGAGGCGATGAGCCCTGCCTTCGATTCTGACAGAAACCGGCTGGCGTCGTCTGGCCGGCCGGCGGGCGGATAGGTCATCAGGCCGCCGAAACGCAGTCCCGGCACCCGTTCGATCTCGCTCGCCAGCTGGACCGCCGCGGCCGGCGTCTGCACGCCGCAGCGACCCATGCCGGTATCGCACTCGACCAGCACCCTCAGCCTGTGGGCTGCATCGGTGAACGCCCCGGCGAGACCGTCGAGCGTCTCCTTGCTGTCGGCGGTGACCGAAAGGGCGACGCGGCGATGCAATGCGGCGAGCCGCTCCAGCTTCGGGCGGCCGATTATGTTGTACGGCAGGAAAATGTCGGACAGGCCTGCGTCGGCCATCACCTCCGCCTCGCCGATCTTCTGGCAGGTTATGCCGGCCGCTCCCGCCTCGACCTGCCGCCGCGCCCAGAAGGGCAGCTTGTGTGTCTTGACATGGGGGCGAAGCCTAAGCCCGTGCCTGTCGGCATAAGCCTGTGCGCGCTCGATGTTGGCCTGGGCGCGGTCGATGTCGATCAGCACTGCGGGCGTGTCGATCGCGTCGACGGCACGGGGTGTGGGCAAAGCGGACGTCCTCCAGGGCTTCGGACCGGGCCGGAACCTTGAGCCTTTCCCGGCGGGAAATCGAGAGGCGGCCGTCGATCTTTTTCAGGAATGCGCCTCGCGACAGCGACAAGGGCGGCGCCGGGCGTGCTTCGTTCCGCCGGCCGGCTGCTCTATAGTGGGCACTCAAGACAGGAGCATCAGCATGCAATGGTCCGTGCCGATCGGCCGTATCGCCGGCAGCGAAATCCGCATCCATCTCACCTTCCTGCTCCTGCTTCTGTGGATCGGCATCGTGCATTACCAGACCGGCGGCGCGCCTGCGGCCACGGAAGGCGTTCTTTACGTGATTGCGGTGTTCGCCTGCGTGGTCCTGCATGAATTCGGCCATGCGCTGGCGGCGCGGCGCTACGGCATCCGCACGCCGAGGATCACGCTCCTGCCGATAGGCGGCGTCGCCGAACTCGAAAGGATGCCGGAAAAACCCTCGGAGGAGATCGTGGTGGCGCTGGCCGGGCCGTTGGTCAATGTGGTGATCGCCGCGCTGCTCATGCTCCCGCTCGGCGCAAGCGTCGACTCTGAGACCCTGAGCTCGATGGAGGATCCGAGGGTGGGATTCGTGGCTCGGCTTGCCGCCGTCAACATATGGCTGGTGCTCTTCAATCTCATCCCGGCTTTCCCGATGGATGGCGGCAGGGTGCTCAGGGCCTTGCTCGCCCTGCGCTACGGCCGTGTGCGGGCGACCGCGATCGCCGGCTCGGTCGGGCAGATCGCCGCCTTCGGATTCGGGTTTATCGGCCTTGTCTCGGGCAACGTTCTTTTGATCTTCATCGCGATCTTCGTCTATCTCGCGGCCACCGCCGAGAGCCAGGCGATCGGATTGCAGGATGCCGCCCGCTCGCTGAAGATCCGCGACGCCATGATCACCCGCTTCGAGACCCTCGGCCCTGCCTCCCGCCTGTCTGATGCGGCCGCGATGCTGCTCGGCACAACCCAGCACGAATTTCCGATTGTCGACGGCGCCGGCCGGCTCCGCGGCTTTCTCACCAGGGCCAGTCTGGTTTCGGGATTGAAGGAGCGCGGCACCGACGCGGCCGCCGTCGAGTTGATGACGAGAGACGTTCCCGAGGTCGGCGAGAACGAGCGTCTGAGTGCCGCGCTGGAAATGCTCCAGAAGGGGGGAGGTCCGGCAGTCGGCGTGATCGACCCCGATCGCAGGCTGGTCGGCTACGTGACCATCGAGAACATCGGCGAACTGATGATGCTGCGATCGGCTGCGAGCCGCTGATGCCGGATTTGGCAGGGCTGGCCGCAGATTTGACGGTTGCACCTTGCCTGCCCGCGGAATTATGCAGGAGGCTCCGCGGATCGGGAGCGAGCAGGCGCGCAGGGAGGTAAGGCTGCCAGACAACGACATCGCAGCGACCGGCGCAGGCTCGCTCCAGGGGCTCCTGCAGCAATACTGGGGCTACACCTCGTTCAGGCCACTCCAGCGTGAGGCCATCGACGCGGTGATCGAACGGCGCGATTCGCTCGTCGTTCTGCCGACCGGCGGCGGCAAATCGCTCTGCTTCCAGTTGCCGGCACTGGTGGACGCGCCCGGCGCGGGCGCCGCGACGTCGGGCCGACGCTCGCCGGTCGCCCTCGTCATCTCGCCCCTCATCGCGCTGATGAAGGATCAGGTTGACGGTCTGCTGGCGCAAGGCGTCTCGGCGGCCTCCCTGCACAGCGGCCAGACACCGGCCGAGCGCCGCGCCGCCCTGGATCTGCTGCAGAGCGGCGCGTGCCGGCTGCTCTATGTCGCGCCGGAGCGGGCGGTCGGCGAGACGGCCGACGGCCTCAGGGCGCTCCTGGCGGCGCGCGGCGTTGCCTATGTGGCGGTGGACGAGGCCCACTGCATCAGCCAGTGGGGGCACGATTTCCGGCCGGAGTACCGCCTGCTCGCCAGCTTGCGGGAGGCGTTCGCCGGCATTGCGCTGCACGCCTACACCGCGACGGCGACGCCGCGCGTCCGGCGCGACATCTGCGACCAGCTTCGCCTCGTCGATCCGGCGGTGCTGGTGGGCGCGTTCGATCGGCCCAATTTGACCTATCGGGTTCTGCCGCGCGCCCATTTCCGGCGGCAACTGCTGACAATCCTTCGCCGCCATGCCGGCGAGGCGGGCATCGTCTATTGCCTGTCGCGCCGGGATGTCGACGAGTTGGCCGTGGCGCTGGCCGACCAGGGAGTCCGCGCGCTTCCCTATCATGCCGGCCTGGACGACGCGACGCGGCACCGGCACCAGGACGCGTTCCTGAACGAATCGATCGATGTCATGGTGGCGACCGTCGCGTTCGGGATGGGGATAGACCGTTCCGACGTCCGGTTCGTCGTGCACGACGGCGCACCACCGTCGCTCGAGCAGTATCAGCAGGAGGCGGGACGCGCGGGACGCGACGGGCTGCCGGCCGAGTGTGCCCTGGTCACCTCGCCTGCCGATTTCGCGCGCTGGCGAGAACGGCTGGACTCCAAGGGGCAATGGACCGAGGAGGCGCGCACGCTGCTGCGCGGCATGCAGCGCTACGCCGCGGCCACCAGTTGCCGGCACCGCGCGCTGGTAGGTTACTTCGGCCAGGACCTGCCGGGGGATACATGCGGTGCGTGCGACTGGTGCCTGGGGGAACTCGAGCGCGCCGACGAACCCGTTGTGCTCGCGCAGAAGATCCTGTCGGCGGTCGCCCGTACCGGCCAGCGCTGGGGCGTCGGGCACATAGTCTCGGTGCTGCGCGGCGAGGCGATCGACGCGGTGACGCGTAGCGGGCATGACACGCTGAGCGTCTTCGGCCTGCTTGGCGACATGCCGGCAGCCGAACTGCGCGGATATGTCGATCAGCTGACGCAGGCCGGCTTCCTGGTGCGAGCCGGCGACCAGTATCCGACCCTGGCGATGAGCGACAGCGGCGTCGCGCTGATGCGCGGGCAGACCGGGTGCGTCTTGTTCCGGCAGCCGCTTCCCGCGAAGGGGAAAGCGCGCAAGCCGGCGCGCCACGGCGAGGAATCCTGGGCGGGGGTGGACGCCACACTCTTCGAACGGCTGCGCGCGTTGCGTCTGGAACTGGCGCGCGACCGCGGGGTGCCGCCTTATGTGATCTTCCACGACACCACGCTCAGGGAACTGGCGCGTGCAAGGCCGCGGCGCCTGGCCGACCTCCATGACATCCCGGGCGTCGGGGAGAAAAAGGTCGAGGCATTCGGCGCCGCCGTGCTGGACGTCATCCTGGGCGACGCACATCCGGGCGTGTGAGACTGTCTCGGCCGTTCGGCCGCGCGCCGCCCCTTTTGCAACCGCGAAAAAACCTGTATGAGCCGCCGCAACGAAGCAGCGCTGCCTGGCGCGCCCGACCCCCGAGACCATTCATGAACATCCGAAACATCGCGATCATCGCGCATGTCGACCATGGCAAGACCACTCTGGTCGACCAGCTGCTGCGGCAGTCCGGCTCCTTCCGGGAAAACCAGCGCGTCGCGGAACGCGCCATGGATTCCAGCGACCTCGAGAAGGAGCGCGGCATCACCATCCTGGCAAAGGCCACTTCCGTGGACTGGAAGAGCACGCGGATCAACATCGTGGACACGCCGGGCCACGCCGATTTCGGCGGCGAGGTGGAGCGCATCCTGTCGATGGTCGATTCAGCAATCGTGCTCGTCGACGCTGCCGAAGGCCCGATGCCGCAGACCAAGTTCGTGGTCGGCAAGGCGCTCAAGGTCGGGCTGAAGCCGATTGTCGTCATCAACAAGATCGACCGGCCCGACGCCCGCCACGTCGAGGTCGTGAACGAAGTCTTCGATCTGTTCGCGGCGCTCGACGCCACCGACGAGCAGCTCGATTTCCCCATCCTTTACGGGTCCGGGCGCGACGGCTGGGTATCGGAATCACCCGACGGTCCGCGGGACGGTGGCCTCGCCCCCCTGTTCGACCTGGTCCTGAGCCATGTGCCGGCGCCAACCGTGCACCCCGGTCCGTTTCGCATGATCGGCACCATCCTCGAAGCCAATCCGTTCCTGGGCCGCATCATCACCGGCCGCATCGAATCCGGCTCGCTCAAACCGAACCAGGCGGTGAAGGTGCTCCACCATGACGGCTCGCTGGTGGAAACTGGCCGGGTTTCCAAGATCCTGGCCTTCCGCGGCCTCGAAAGGCAGCCGATCGACGAGGCGCAGGCCGGTGACATCGTAGCCATAGCCGGACTCTCGAAGGGCAGCGTTGCGGATACCTTCTGCGACCCCGCTGTCACGGAGCCGCTGCATGCCCAGCCGATCGACCCGCCGACGGTCACTATGTCGTTTCTCGTCAACGACTCGCCGCTGGCCGGAACCGAGGGCGACAAGGTCACCAGCCGTGTCATTCGCGACAGGCTGCTTCGCGAGGCCGAGGGAAACGTCGCGCTGAGGATCGAGGAATCGGCCGACAAGGATTCCTTTTATGTCTCCGGGCGGGGCGAGCTGCAGCTCGCCGTGCTGATCGAGACGATGCGCCGCGAAGGCTTCGAGCTCGCGGTGTCACGGCCTCGCGTGGTCATGCAGAAGGATCCGTCGGGCCAGCTTCTCGAACCCGTCGAGGAGGTGGTCATCGACGTCGACGAGGAGCATGCCGGGATCGTCGTGCAGAAGATGTCGGAGCGAAAGGCCGAAATGGTGGAGCTCAGGCCGTCCGGCGGCAACCGACAGCGGCTGGTCTTTCATGCGCCGACGCGCGGTCTGATCGGCTACCAGTCGGAACTGCTCACCGACACGCGCGGCACCGCGGTCATGAACCGGCTGTTTCACGCTTACGAGCCCTACAAGGGCGACATTCCCGGCCGCACCAACGGGGTGCTCATCTCGAATGAGCAGGGCGAGGCGGTGGCCTATGCCATGTGGAACCTGGAGGATCGCGGGCCGATGGTCATCGATCCCGGCGTCAAGGTCTACCAGGGCATGATCATCGGCATCCACAGCCGCGACAACGATCTCGAAGTGAATGTCCTCAAGGGCAAGAAGCTGACCAACATCCGCGCCGCCGGCAAGGACGAGGCGGTTCGCCTCACGCCGCCCGTCAGGATGACGCTGGAGCGGGCACTCGCCTGGATCCAGGACGATGAACTGGTCGAGGTCACGCCGAGATCGATCCGCCTGCGAAAACTCTATCTCGATCCCAACGAGCGCAAGCGTTTCGAGAAGCAACGGACGGCCGGCGCCGCCTAGATCGACACTCCGGCGCTTGCGACGCGCCACGTGGCCACGCTTCTGGCGTCTGCGCCAGCGTGGTAGAATCGTCGCCGCCTCGGGAGTGCTGCATGGACATCACCTCGCTGATGATTTTCGCCGGCGCACTGCTCGTCGCGGCGGGCACGCCGGGTCCGTCGATCGCCGCTCTCGTTGCCCGCGTCATCAGCCGGGGGTTCGGCGACGTGTTGCCGTTCCTGCTTGCCATGTGGATCGGCGAGGCGATCTGGCTGTCGATGGCGGTGTTCGGCCTCGCCTTCGTCGCCCAGACCTTCCATCTCGCCTTCGTCGTGGTGAAGTGGACAGGCGCCGCCTACCTTCTCTACCTGGCCTGGAAGATGTGGACGGCGCCGGTGGCCGTTGGCGAGGGCGAGCTGCCCCGCGACGATTCGCCGACCCGGCTGTTTCTGGCTGGCATGGCGGTCACCATGGGCAACCCCAAGATCATGATGTTCTACCTGGCGCTTCTGCCGGCCATCGTCGATCTCGCAAAGGTAACGGTGGTCGGCTGGGCCACGCTCGTGTTGACCATGGCAATCGTCCTGGTGGCGATCGACCTCGCCTGGGTCGCGGCTGCCGCACAGGCGCGACGGGTGCTGAAGAGCCCGCGCATGCTGCGGTTCGCCAACCGGCTGAGCGCCACTACGATGGCCGGCGCCGCTGCGGCGGTCGCCGCGCGCTGAGCCGGCCCGGCAACAGGAGCAGGCCGGGTCAGCGCGCCATTGCGTGATATTCCTCGTTCGGGCGCATGTCGACGGCGGCCGCCATCCGGTTGGACATGTTGAAGAAGGCAGCGGTGGCGGCGATGTCCCAGATGTCGCGATCCGAAAAGCCCGCGGATCTGAGCGCCGCGCGATCGGCTTCCCCGATCCGGTCCGGTTCCTCGGTCAGCCTGGCGGCGAAGTCGAGCATGGCGCGCTGCCGAGGCGACAGCTCGGCGGCGCGGTAGTTCATCGCCATCATCTCGCCGAGCGCCGGGTCGCCGGAGAGCTGGCGCACGGCAGCGCCGTGCGCCACCAGGCAATAGAAGCAATGGTTTATCGATGACACGACCACCGCGATCATCTCGCGCTCGAGCTTCGTCAGCCCGGAATCGCCAAGCATCAGCTCGTTGTACATGCCGGTGAATCCGTTCAGCTTCTTCTCGTCGAAGGCGTATGAAAGGAGAACGTTGGGGATTAGCCCGAGTTTCTCCATGCACTTGTCGAAATACGCCCGCGTCGGTTCGCCGAGTGTTGCGGACGGCGGCAGGTCGAGTGCCATGATCTTTTCGTTCATGCCGGTGTTCCTTCCTCGAGTGATACGGCATCTTCGCCCGCCGGACAGACGGCGGCCAGAGTCGCCAAACCTTTTTCATCTGTTACGATGAGAAAAGGCATGTTTGTCGAGCAGAGGGGGTTCTCCCATGGCGATCAGCGCGGCATCGAGGCGCACCCGCAGACCGCCTTCGCTCCCGAGCGAACTGGAAAAGGCAGGCCTCGCCGCCTTCCTCCTCGGCAGGGCGCCGGCCGAGGATCTCGCCGCCTACGAGCCGGCGATGCTCGAGCGGGCCGCCGCACTGGCCGGCTCCGCGGTCGCGAAACACAAAAGGGGCGAGAGCGTCATCGCCGTCGACGTCGATGCGGGCATCGTTCGCGACGGCCGCCCGGTCACCGTCGTCACGGTCGTCAACGACAACATGCCGTTCCTGTTCGATTCGGTGCTGGGTGAGATAGGCAGTTCGGCCGGCGAACCCGTGCTGGTCACCCATCCGGTCATCGACGTGAGACACGGCAAGACCGGCGTCGAGGAAATCCTGACGGAGAGCGGCGGCTCGGCGCGCGCCGAGGACGCCGGCCGGGTGAGCGTCATTCACGTCCATATCCGGCTCCTGTCCGCAGAGGAGGCGGACCAACTCCGCGACCGGCTGGACGCGGTGCTTCGGCAGGTGCGGGCGGCGGTCGGCGACTGGAAGCCGATGCTAGCCCGCCTCGATCACGCGATCTCGGAGTTTCGCTACGCGCCGATACCTCTCGACAGGGATGCGGTCACCGAGGCGATCGCCTTCCTCGAATGGTTGCGTGACGACAATTTCACGTTTCTCGGAATGCGCGAGTTCCGGTACGTCGGCGGCGCCAGGAGCGGCATGCTGAAACGGGACGACAGCAAGGGGCTCGGCATTCTCGCCGATCCCGACGTAAGGGTGCTCAGGCGCGGCCCGGAAGGCGTGTCCACGACGCCTGAAATCCGCGCCTTTCTGCATGGACCCGATCCGCTGATCGTCACCAAGGCGAACGGCAAGTCGGTCGTCCATCGGCGCATCTATCTCGACTATATCGGCGTCAAGACCTACGACAGGAAGGGCGCCCTGCATGGCGAGCTGCGGATCGTCGGCCTGTTCACCTCGACTGCCTATACACGCTCCGTGCTGAGCATCCCGCATCTGCGATCCAAGGCGGAGGCGGTGATCAGGAAGTCCGGCCTCAACCCGTTGGACCACTCGGGCAAGGCGCTCATCAACGTGCTGGAATCCTATCCGCGCGATGAATTGTTCCAGATTCCGACGCCGCTCCTGCGCAAGCATGCCGAGGCCATCCTGGCGCTGGTGGAGCGTCCGCGCGTCCGGGCGCTGGTGCGGGTCGACCGTTTCGACCGCTTCGTTTCCGTTCTGGTCTTCGTGCCCCGCGACCGCTACGATTCGGCGGTCCGCGAGAAGATCGGGCTCTACCTGAAGACGGTGTTCGACGGCCGCGTATCGGCCTTCTATCCGGCGTTCCCGGAAGGCGGGCTGGCGCGGGTGCATTTCATCATCGGGCGCTCCGGCGGCAAGACGCCGAAGGTCGAGGAGACGGTCATCGAGGCGGCGCTCCGGGAAATCGTCACGACCTGGGAGGACGCGCTGCGCGAGGCGGCCGCCAGTTCCGGCGGCGACCAGGCGCTTTTCAGCATCGCCGCTCGGTTTCCCGAGAGCTACCGCGGCTCGTTCTCGGCCGACGAAGCCCTGCGCGACGCCCGCTTCGTCGCCGCGATCGGCACCGGCAACCCGATCGGCATCGACTATTATCGCCGCGTCGACCAGGCGCCGCCGCAGGCAGCGTTGAAGATCTACCACCATGGCAGCGCGGTGGCGCTGTCGCGGCGAGTGCCGATCCTCGAGAATATAGGCTTCCGGGTGATCAGCGAACGGACCTTCGAGATCGTCGATCATCCGACCGGCCCGGTCTTCCTGCACGACATGGAGCTGGAAAACGCATTCGGCGCGGCGATCGATCTGGCCGACGGCGGCAGACTGTTCGAAGAGGTCTTCCTGTCGGTCTGGCGGGGAGAAGCCGACAATGACGGCTACAACGCGCTGGCCCAGACCGCAGGGCTCGGAGCCGCGGCAATCGGCATCCTGCGCAGCTATGGGCGCTACCTTCAGCAAGCCGGCATCCCGCAGAGCCAGGGGTTCATTGCCGCCGCGCTCTGCCGCTATCCCGACATAGCGCGCGCCATTCACGCCATGTTCGTGGCGCGGCTCGATCCGGCTTCCGGCCCCGATGGCAACGTGACGGCAAAGCACCTCAAGGCCAGGATCAAGGATGCGCTGGAGGAGGTGCCCAACATCGACGACGACACGATCATACGCCGCTATGTCAATCTCGTAGAGGCATCGCTAAGGACCAACCATTTCGTCCCCGGCATTCGGGCCCAAGGCTGCTCGCTGGCCATCAAGTTCGATTCGCGCATGGTGGAAGGCCTGCCGGAGCCGCGGCCCTGGCGCGAGATCTTCGTCTACGGCGCCGAGGTGGAGGGCGTGCATCTCAGATTCGGGCCGGTCGCGCGCGGCGGGCTGCGCTGGTCGGACCGCGCGCAGGATTACCGCACCGAGGTGCTGGGCCTCGTCAAGGCGCAGCAGGTGAAGAACGCCGTCATCGTCCCGGTCGGTGCGAAGGGCGGGTTCTTTCCGAAGTTGCCGACGGTGGGCTTGAGCCGCGACCTTGTCTTCGAGAACGGCAGGAAGGCCTATGTCAATTTTGTTACCAGCCTGCTGTCGGTCACCGACAATCTCGAGGGCGACAAGGTGGTGCCGCCGCCGCACGTCGTGCGCCGGGATGGCGACGATCCCTATTTCGTGGTCGCCGCGGACAAGGGTACCGCGACGTTCTCGGATACGGCCAACGCGATCAGCCAGAAGCATGGATTCTGGCTGGACGACGCCTTCGCGTCGGGGGGCTCGGCCGGGTACGACCACAAGAAGATGGGCATCACTGCCAGGGGCGCCTGGGAAGCGGTGAAGCGACACTTCCGCGAGATGAACCGCGACATCCAGGCATCGCCGGTCACCGTCGTCGGAGTCGGCGACATGTCGGGCGACGTCTTCGGCAACGGCATGCTGTTGTCAGAACACATCAGGCTGATCGCCGCCTTCGATCACCGGGACATCTTCATCGATCCCGACCCCGACCCGTCGACCTCGATCGCCGAACGCCGGCGCCTTTTTTCGCTGCCGCGGTCGAGCTGGCAGGATTACGACAGGTCGAAGCTCTCGGCCGGCGGGACGATCGTTTCGCGCAGCCAGAAGTCGGTCGCGCTGCCGGACACAGCCGCGAAGGCAATCGGGCTCGACGTGAGCGTCGCGTCGCCGGCGGAAATCATGAAGGCCATCCTCGCGGCCGACGTCGACCTCCTGTGGTTCGGCGGCATCGGCACCTATGTGCGGGCAAGCGGCGAAAGCAATCAGGATGTCGGCGACCGGGCCAATGACGCGATCCGCGTCACCGCGGCCGAAGTCAGGGCCAAGGTCGTCGGCGAGGGCGCCAATCTCGGCATGACCCAGCGTGCCCGCATCGAGTTCGGGCTCCGCGGTGGTGCCTGCAATTCCGACGCCATCGACAATTCCGGCGGCGTCAACTCGTCCGACGTCGAAGTCAACATCAAGATCGCGCTGGCCTCTGCCATGCGCGGCGGCAGGCTGTCCAGGCCGGCGCGAAACAGGCTGCTTGCCGAAATGACCGACGAGGTAGCTGCCCTGGTGCTCGCCAACAACTACGAGCAGACCCTTGCGCTGTCGGTAGCGCGGCGCACGGGCATGACCGACCTCCCTCACCATGGACGCTTCATGACGACGCTCGAAGGCCGCGGCCTGCTCGACCGCGGTGTCGAAGCGCTGCCGTCGGCGGCGGCGCTCGCCGAACGGGCCGCCCGCCGGGAGCCGCTGACGCGGGCCGAGCTCGGCGTGCTGCTTGCCTATGCCAAGATCGTGCTGTTCTCGGACATCGTGGCGAGCGACGTGCCCGACGATCCGTATTTCGAGCGCGACCTGCTGGCCTATTTCCCCGATCGAATGGAGAAGAGATACGCGGCCGGGATCAACGGGCATCGGTTGCGGCGCGAAATCATCGCCCGGGTGCTGGCAAACGACCTCATCAACCGGGGCGGGCCGGCTTTCGTCACGCGCCTGCAGGACGCGACCGGCCGCGGGGCCCGCGAAGTGGTGCGCGCCTTCGCGGTGGTCCGCGACGGTTTCGACCTGAACTCCCTCTATCGACAGATCGACGAACTGGACAACAGGATCGACGGCGAGGTGCAGCTCGACCTCTACACCACTGTCGGCCGGCTGCTTTCGGCGGCATGTGCCTGGGATCTGAAGAACGGCAGCGGGGTTGCACCCCTCAGCCAGCAGATCGCAGGTCTTCAGGATGCTCGCAAGACGCTGGAGCCGAAGCTCGAATCGTGGCTGCCAGCCTCAGGCCGGGAGGCGCTTGATGAACGGCGGCGGAACCTGGTGGCGGCTGGCACGCCAGAGCCGCTCGCCGCTCGTCTCGCTTTGGCCGACATGGCGGTGGTGGTGCCCGACATCGCGCTGCTGGCGCGTAACGGCAAGGCCGAACTTACCGCCGCTGCAAAGGCCTTCTTCGCGGTCAGCGAGGTGTTCCGCATCGGCGAGGTCGAGGACGCGGCACGGTCGATCGTGCCGCACGACTATTATGACGGGCTGGCGCTGTCGCGCGCCGTGGATACGATCGCCGCGGCGCGGCGCGCCATCGCGGGGGCCGCGCTGTCGGGCCGGCGCGATGCGGCTGACCCCGTTTCCGCCTGGATCGAGGCCGGCGGCGAGCGGGTGGCGACGATCCGGAGCAGGCTGCAGGCACTGACCGAAGGCGGCGACATCACCCTGTCGCGGCTGTCGGTCGCGGCCGGGCTGATGAGCGACCTGAAGGCTGAGTGAACAGGACAGCCGGACCGTTCGCCAAGGTGAGGGCAGGCGTGCGTCGGCAGCGCAATCAGGGCCTCGCTTCATGAGTAAGCTATAGTGGCGCGACGCAGCTGTGTGCAATTGAAGGAGGGGCAGTGAGCATGGCGGTTCAGGACCGGGTGAACGCCATGCTGCGTGTTGCCGCACTATGCTGCCTCGTTTCGATGGCGGCCACGGCCGAGGAGCGCCTCGGATGGCATGGCAAGAAAGGGGAGGGTGGTGCATCGCTATTCTACGGCATTCCCCAGACCGGCTACGCCCCCGTTTCCTTTTCCTGCGCACAGGGCAGCGACGAACTTGTCTTCGCCTTGACGTTCGAGCCCATTGGCCCGGCCGGGGATGCGAAAATCGAGGTCTTGCTTCAGGCCGGAGGCATCGAGGTGCCGATCGTCACGACCGGCACGCGGCTCGAGATCGATGACCTCTTCATCCTCGAAGGACGGACAGTGCTCGACGCGCGTCTGACCGATCTGATCGCCGCTCGCGGCACGCTGCATGTCTTTGTCGGGGATGGGGCGGAGGAGTTTCCGCTGGACGGCGCGAAGGAGGCCGCGGCCGCGCTGATCGAAACCTGCGTCGCGCGAGCCGGACAGGCTGACAGTGCGGGCGTCGCAACCTGTTCAATCTCTGCCTGGTCGATCGACACCGATCCGGACGGGCTGAATGTGCGGGCGCTTCCGGAAAGCACCGCAACGATTATCGGCACGCTTCCCGCAGCGCGGGAGGTGGATGGCGACCGCTTCGCCACCGAGGTCTCGATAACCGGCGCGAAGGATGGCTGGTTGAGAATCTCGGAGGGTATGGTGATCGACTATATCGGGGACGAGCCGTCCGAAATTGTCTTCGAGGGTGAGGGTTGGGTGTCGGGCAGTCACCTCGGTCTTGGCCTCAACTACTCGATTTTACATAGCGGCCCTTCGCACGACTCCCCCACGGTCGCGACCCTCTCTGGCAATGACGCCGATGGTCTGGCTCATGGGCCGGACATATTTCGGGTCGATCGACTCCACGCCTGCCAGGGCGACTGGGTGGAGGTTGAGGGGACGCTGGATGACGGATCGCCGGTCGCTCCCCGCCTGCGCGGCTGGACAACAGGGACCTGCTCGAACCAGGTGACGACCTGTGGATAAGACGGGGAAGGTCATCCATAATGATCATTCCACTGCGCAGGCCTGGTCGCGCTGGCGCTGCTGCTCGCTGATGTTGGGCGGCGGCGGCTCAGTCGGCTTGGTGTCCCGCGCCGAGGGCCCAATCGGCCAGGATCAGTTGGCGGCGGGTGCTGCCGGATACCGCAATTTCGTTCGACAAGGACAAACCATACGATAGGCGCGTTCTCCTTTTCGCATAGGATTCTCCGGAAAAGGACTCCACTTTTCGATCCGATGATTTAGGCGATCGCCTACCGACGCGCCCGCGGGCAGACGGAGCAATGCGGGGAGCGGACATGACGGCAGGCGGCAAGACGAGGACGGGCCGGCGCGGCATCTTCAGCTGGATGCTGTTCGATTGGGCGCAGCAACCGTTTCACACGCTGATCGTCACCTTCGTCTTTGCCCCCTATTTTGCATCGGCGGTAGCGCCCGATCCGGCGCGCGGCCAGGAACTGTGGGGCTATGCGGCGGGCGTCGGCGGGCTGCTGATCGCGCTGACGTCGCCCGTGCTCGGCGCCATCGCCGACGCCGCCGGACCCCGCAAACCCTGGGTCTTCGGGTTCTCGGTGCTCGGCGTCATCGGCTGCCTGATGCTCTGGTACGCGGTGCCCGGAATGTCCGGCCTGACGCTGGTCCTCGCCGCAGTCGTCATGTCGCTGGTGGGCATGGAGTTCGCCGCTGTGTTCACCAACTCGATGATGCCGGACCTGGTGCCGCGTGCCGAACTCGGGCGGCTCTCCGGTTCGTCCTGGGCGCTCGGCTACCTCGGCGGGCTGGTGTCGCTGGTGCTGGTCCTCGGCTTCATGGCCGGTCAGCCCGACACGGGCAGGACGCTGTTCGGCATCGAACCGCTGTTCGGCCTCGACACCGCAAGCCGCGAGGGCGATCGCGCCTCGGGACCGCTGACGGCCCTCTGGTATGTCGTGTTCGTGCTGCCGATGTTTTTCTGGACGCCGGACGTGAAGCGCAAGGCTTCGGCCGCCGGAGCCGTTGGCCGCGGTCTTGCCGAACTGGCAAGGACGCTTCGCCGGCTGCCTTCGGAGCGCAGCTATTTCAGCTTCCTCGTATCGAGCATGTTCTACCGGGACGCGCTCAACGCTCTCTATTCCTTCGGCGGCATCTACGCGGCAGGCGTACTCGGCTGGACGGTCGTGGAGATCGGCATCTTCGGGATAGTTGCCAACGTGACCGGGGCGATCGGCGCGTGGGCAGGGGGGCGCGCCGACCAGGCGTTCGGACCGAAACGTGTGGTCAGCGTGTCCATCGTCATCCTGACGCTCTGCTGCGTTATCGTCATTTCCACGACCAGGACGGACGTGCTCTTCGTGACGGTCGCCGCGGCGTCGGCGGGAAGCAGCCTTCCCGATCTGGTCTTCTACGTCGCCGGGGCGCTGATCGGCGCAGCCGGCGGCTCCATCCAGGCGGCGTCTCGAACCCTGCTGGTCGATCAGGTCGAGCGCGGGAAAGTGACCGAGGCATTCGGGCTCTATGCCCTGTCGGGGCGCGCCACGAGCTTCATCGGACCACTCGCCATCGGTCTGGCCACCGGCCTGTTCGCCTCCGAGGTTTTCGGATTCTCGAGCGAAGACGCCCAGCGCATCGGCGTTACGCCGATCGTCGTCCTTTTCCTGGCGGGGCTGGCGCTGCTGCCATGGGTGAAAAGCCGCGACTATTCCGGGACGTCCGGCAGCTGATCATCGGCGGCGAGCAAATCGCTGGCGCCGGGGAAAGCAGGAAGACAGAGCGTTCCCGCGGCTCCGCGGAAAGCGGAAATGTTCTCAATGCCGGAAGTGGCGGACACCCGTAAACACCATGGCTATGCCGTGCCGGTCGGCGGCCTCGATCACTTCGTCGTCGCGCATCGAGCCGCCTGGCTGGATGACGGCGGTGGCGCCTGCCTCGACCGCCGCATGGAGTCCGTCGGCGAAGGGAAAGAAAGCGTCGGATGCGACGACGGAGCCCCTGGTTGCCGGTTCCGCCAGGCCGGCAGCTTCGGCGGCATCCATGGATTTGCGGGCGGCGATGCGGGACGAATCGACCCGGCTCATCTGGCCGGCGCCGATGCCGACGGTCGCCAGCTTCTTGGCATAGACGATGGCGTTCGACTTCACGTGCTTGGCGACCCGGAACGCAAACCTCAGGTCGGCCATCTCGCTCTCGTCCGGCGCCCGCCGCGTGACCACCCGAAGCTCGAGATCGTCGATCACCGCATTGTCCCGCGACTGCACGAGGAGCCCGCCGGCCACGGAGCGCACGGCGAAGGATGCGGCGCGCGGATCAGGCAGGGCGCCGGCGGCAAGCAGCCGCAAATTCTTGCGGGTGGCGATGATCGCCCTGGCTCCGTCGCTCGCCGCCGGCGCGATGATCACTTCGGTGAAGGTCTTGACGATCTCCATGGCTGTCGCTTCGTCGAGCGTGCGGTTCAGCGCCACGATGCCGCCGAACGCCGAAACCGGATCGCAGGCGAGGGCCTTCGCATAGGCCTCCGCCAACGTGGCGCCCGCACCGACGCCGCACGGATTGGCGTGCTTGATGATCGCTACCGCCGCGGAACGGCCAGGATCGAATTCACCGACCAGCTCATAAGCCGCGTCGGTATCGTTGACGTTGTTGTAGGAGAGCTGCTTGCCCTGCAGCAGGCGGGCGGTTGCTGCACCCGGCCGCCTTTCGCCCGTGACATACAGGCCAGCCTGCTGATGCGGGTTCTCGCCGTAGCGCATGACGCTGTCGAGACGGCCCCCGAAACTCCGCCACACCGGGTGCTCGATCTGCAGCGTTTCGGCGAACCATCCCGATATGGCGGCGTCATATGCCGCGGTACGGGCGAACGCCTTCGCCGCCAGCTTCCTGCGGAGTTCGAAAGACAGGCTCCCGAAATTCATCTCCAGAGCACTGGTCACTGCCGCGTAGTCCGCCGGATCGGTGACGGTCGCCACATAGGCATGGTTCTTGGCTGCCGCGCGGAGCATGGCCGGTCCGCCAATGTCTATATTCTCGACGATCGCGTCGTAATCGGCGCCGGACCCGCGCACCTCCTCGAACGGATAGAGATTGACGACGACGAGATCGATGGGCTCGATGCCATGCTCCTGCATGGCAGCGGCATGGGCGGGGTCGTCGCGCAAGCCGAGCAGGGCTCCATGCACCGACGGATGCAACGTCTTCACCCTGCCGTCCATGATCTCGGGAAAGCCGGTCAGTTCGGAAACGTCGCGGACCGGTATCCCCGCCTCGGCGATTGCCTTTGCCGTTCCGCCGGTCGAGACCAGCTCGATGCCCCCATGCGCCAGCGCCGCGGCGAATTCGGCGAGGCCGGTCTTGTCGGAAACCGAGATCAACGCCCGGCGCACCGGGACGAGATCGGGGGCTGGGATATTTTTCGAAGCGACAGCCATCGGTCCGGACGATTTCGTTCTCGGCCGCCCCTACCACATGCGCCCGGCAAACGCACCTGCCTCCAGAGGGAGGAGCCGGGAGGAATTCCGGCAAGAGTGCGTCGCGGTCTTGCATCCGGAGTTGCGGGAAAACATGCGACAGAGCATCGCCGTTGTGCCGGGAAAATCGCGAATGCGCCACGAGGTGCCCGGCTACGGCGGCACCGGCCGCCGGTGGTCAGCCGCGCGGCGGTTGGCCGGAAGCGGGCAGGCGGGACAGCTGCCACCTGATCTCGGGCGTCTCGGAGGCCTTGAAGGTGAGCACGATCTGCCGGCTGCGGCGCGGCCCCGCCAGGCCCGCGAAATAGATCGATTCCTCGATGTCGGGTAGCACCTGCCGGCAGGACAGCTCCCAGCGATGGCCGTTCGGCGCAGCCAGGACGAACCGGTCCCGGGCTTCGCGGGTGAGCTCGAGCTCCGGATGGAGGTGGAAACGAACGCTTACGAGATCCCGGCCGTTGCTGCGCGGCGCCCCGCCGCCGGCCCGCATGAAGCGATCCCGTCCGGCAAGCACGGAGCCGCCTTGCGACAGTGTCAGCTCCCGTTCGTGAAACAGGCCGAAACGCGACAGATATCCGTCGTGCGTAGCGACGAATCCTTGCACTCCGCCACCATCACGCCTCTCGCACTCGACGTTGCGAGGCCCGCCGATGAGAGGTGCACCCGCCGTGTCGTTGACCTTCAGCGGATGATTGAAACGCGCCGACGAGGTGTCGTTGAGGGTCGCCGTGGAGTGCGCGGCAGTCGCCCTGGCGAGCGGCCGGAAGTCGGCCGCACCCCAGGTGTCGACCCCGCAATTGACGATGAAATCATGGCGCCCGGACGACATCTCGAACGACAGGCAGCCGGCATGGGCCGCGTTGGAAAGATCGATCGGCGGCGGCAGGCCGGTGTCGGCGATGACCGTCGTGTCGCCGAGAGAGAGGCGCTCGTAACCGGAATAGGGGGCATGGAGCAGCGGCGCGCCGGCCGTATCGTCATGACGAAGGATGGCGGCGATCCGATCGTGGATCGTCGCGCCCATCCCGTTGAACCGGGCCAGCGCACCGTTCTGGTGACGGAAGAAGCGCAACGCGGGCAACATGCGGTCGACGGCGTTCATCAGCGATGCCGGCGGCGTCTCGGCCTGGTTGGCGTAGGTGTAGCGCAGCGGCAGGAGGTCGGAGAGCAGCTCCATTACATTCAGCGGGTTGCGCGAGACGTGACCGCCGTCCGGCAGAATCTGGCGGTCGAGCTCCTCGGCAAGGTTGCGGGTCGCGCCGCGCAGGGCGGACGCCGGGACCGGCAGCGAAAGAGCCGCGAAGCACAGCGCGATGCGGGCGCGCAGGCGGTCCTTGCCGTTCGGCATCTCGCGGACGACGGAGCGAAGATAACGGATCTGGATGGCCAGGGATTTCAGGAAGGCGCGATAGAACTGGAATTCGGCGCCCTGCAGCACGACCGAGGAATGCTGCAGCCAGGCAATGATACGTTTGGAGGTCGTGCCGGGCTCCCACGCCACGCCCGAAATGCGCCGGCCATGAATGGCGATCCAGTCGCTGACCAGGGCCCGCGCGTTGGCGGCTGCCAGCTCGGTGCCGGCCGCCCGCATGTGGCGAAGCCAGCGGAAGCCGTGCAGCGACTTCAGCCAGCCGCGGTTCTGGGCGTCGATCTGGAATGGTGAGGTGCCTCCCGTCTCGACCAGATGTCCCGCCAGGGGGAACCGGCCGTAATAGATCTCGAGCGCGATCTGCGGGTCGGCTAGGCGAAGATCCGGCGGAGCGATCAGTACCCGCTCCGGGGTGCGTCCCGAATAGCGCCAGCGATAGGCCGGTCCGGCGCGCAGATGCTGGCGCGACCTGCGCCAGAACTCCCTGGCGACAAGCGACCAGAGACGCGTCGTGCTGCCTGCGGCGCTGGCCAAGAAGAATCCCCTCCGCCCCGGCCTGCCCGGGGAATCGTCAAGATGATTCAGGAGTCTACGCGAGACCGACTCTGCCGTGAAGGAGAAGCTTTGCCTGCGGCGCGTGCACAGGTCGATCCCGCCTCATGCACCGGTCGCGAATTCGTCCGCGGTCAAGCCGACGGAAATCCGGCGTGACGTGTCGGTGCTCATGAGCGTGGTGATGATGCGGCCTCGGTAGAGATCGACATGATTGCCGGCGACGGCTTCAGCCGCTTCCGCATCCCTGGCCACGATTGCGTCGAACATCGTCCGGTGCTCCCGCATCGTCGCCTCCAGGTGAGCCTCCAGACGCTGGTCGACATCGCTGTGCTCGCTGTAGCAGACATAGGCTATCCGCAGGCTCTCGCCGAGGCTGCGCCGATAGGCGGCGGCGAGGTGGCTGCTCCTCGCCGCTTCGCCGATGGCGGCGTGGAAAGCGTAGTTGGTCTCGTTGACGACGTCGCTGTCGAGGGCCCGGGCCCCGTTCTCGAAGGCCAGCATCTGGGCTTCGATAGCCTCGATGTCGCGCGGCCGCCGGCGCAGCGCCGCAAGCCGCGTCACGGCGCGCTGAAATATGTCGATGCCCTCCAGGAAATCACGCAGGTTGCGGAGATCGAGCGCGGCAACGCGGGCGCCGCGGCCCCGGGTGGAGGTGACGAGGCCTTCCGCCGTAAGACGGATGAGCGCTTCGCGCACCGGGGTGCGTGAAACGCCGTAGCGAGCCGACACGACGTTTTCGTCGAGCTCGCTGCCCGGGCCAAGCTCCAGTCTGAGAATCTCCCGCCTGAGAGCGTCATACACGCTCTCGCCGCCGAAGCCGGCCGCGATGGGTTCGTGTTTCATGATCCTTCTCCGCCGTTTTATCCCCGGCCCGATCGGCGCAGGGTGCAGATACGGGCTGCTTGACACTGCGTATACTTGCTGCATACCCTAAGACATCCAGTTCGGGAAGAACAGCATGCAGGCAGGTCACTGGTCGATCGGTGTCGATGTCGGAGGGACCTTCACGGACCTCTTTGCGTTCGATCGGGATTCCGGAAGGGTGGCGCTGCACAAGACCCCGAGCACGCCGGCCAATCCAGCCGATGCGATCCTGGCCGGCCTGCGCGAGCTATCGCTCAAGACCGGTTTGCCGCTCGCTGCGATGGCCAGCCTGGCGCACGGAACGACGGTCGCCACCAATGCCCTGATCCAGAGGCGCGGCGCCCGTGTCGCCATCGTGACGACCCGTAATTTCCGGGATCTCGTGGAGATCGGCCGCCAGATTCGGCCTCGTCTCTACGATCTGAAAGCCGATCATCCGCTGCCGCTCGCCCCCCGCGAGATGCGCTTCGAGGTCACCGAACGCATGGGGCCGGCCGGCGAGGTGATCGAGCCGCTCGACGAAGCCAGCGTCGACGCGGTGATCGAGCAGCTTCGCGCGTGCCGGGCCGAAGCCTGCGCGGTCGCCTTCCTTTTTGCCTACCTCAATCCCGCGCACGAGGACGCCGTCAAGGCGCGGATCAAGGCCGCCCTCCCCGATATTGCGATTTCGACCTCATCGGAAGTGCAGCCGGAATTCCGCGAATACGAGCGCACCTCCACGACGCTGCTCAATGCCTATCTGCAGCCCAGCTTCTCGCGCTACATGACGACACTGAAGGACGCCCTGGCGACGATATCGCCCGACGCGCGCGTCGGCATCAATCAGTCGAATGGCGGCCTCATGTCGGTCGACCGGGCGCGCGACTTCCCGAT
>JAJFMR010000220.1 GCA_020696915.1 Rhizobiaceae bacterium
CGCCCGTCGCCGTCGGTGTCGAGCAGAGCTGTCTTGGCCGGATCGCCGAGATCGGCAACGTCCTTGATGCCGGCACTGGCAGCCTCTGCCGTCGCGCACAGGCCCTGCCACGCGGGGACCCCGCGATGGCCGAGCACGACACTCTTCGTGCCCTCGACTCCATAGCGCTTCACCAAATCCTCGAAGTTGGGTCGCCACACCTCGGGAACGACATCGATCTCGCCGGACTCCATGCCGGCGAAGGCGAGCATGGTCCCAAGCTCCCTCACCTCCGCCTGGAGGCCGAACTTCTCCTCGATCGCAAACTTGAGAATGTTCGCCCCGGCCTGCCCGGAGGGCCAGTTCGGCATCGCGATGACAAGATCGGCCGCGGCTGCAGAGACCGTAAAAGTCAGGACCGAGGCTGCCGCAATGAGCATCCGTCGCAAAATCATATCGCATCCTCGTTCGTCTGTTTTGGCGGTGCACCGAGGCGCCCGAAAAAGGGCTTGCGCTACGCTTCTCCCGATGTCGTCAGGGTATCGGTGAAAAGCTAGTCCGAAACTGACGCAAGCGAAATTGGCCCTAAGGGCAATAGGCACGCAGGACAATCCGCAGACATCCCCAGATCCGGCCAAGCTTTACGACGGGAAGCCGTCACCGTTTCTCATCAATCGTGAGGCGATCGTTCCGGTCGCCGCAGCCGCTCTGATTTTGCTCATTGTCGCGGGCGTCGTTCAGCTCCCGGTAAAAAAAAATGATAGGCATCGGGAAGCACTTTGCTGCTTGTTTGATGCCGCGGCTCCAATCCGGAAATTTGGGAAAACCCTGGCTGGTTCGAGGGTCATCAGGATCGGCGGCGACGGACCTTGGCAAGCCGGAAAGCCGCTTGTATAGAGCCGCCACCAACCAGCCCAAGGATCAGACATGGCGATCGAACGCACCTTCTCGATGATCAAGCCGGATGCGACGCGCCGCAACCTGACCGGAGCCATCACCAAGATGCTCGAGGACGCCGGCCTCCGGGTGGTCGCGGCGCGGCGCGTCTGGATGAGCCGCCGCGAGGCTGAGGGTTTCTACGCCGTTCACAAGGAGCGGCCGTTCTTCGGCGAACTGGTCGAGTTCATGTCGTCGGCCCCGGCCGTCGTCCAGGTGCTCGAGGGCGAGAACGCGATCGCCAGGAACCGCGATGTAATGGGGGCGACCAATCCGGCCAACGCCGCCGAGGGCACGATCCGCAAGGTGCACGCGCTGTCAATCGGCGAAAATTCGGTGCACGGTTCCGACGCGCCGGAAACTGCCGCCCAGGAAATCAGGTACTGGTTCTCGGACACGGAGATCGTCGGCTAGGCCGGCAAGGCGTCCCGCGTCTCCGCGTCAGGCATGGCTGGCGAGCCATAGGCGCGTCATTCGACGCCGCATCGTCAGCGCCTCCGCCACCGAAGCGCCGCCTGGTCGTCGGCTTCCCTGGCGTCCACCCAGCTGCCTTCGAACCCGTCGGCGCGATGCTCCTTCTTCCAGAAGGGAGCACGCGACTTCAGGAAATCCATCAGGAAACTCGCCGCCTCGAAGGCGGCCTGCCTATGTGTCGACGCGGCAACGACGAGAACGATGTCGTCGCCTGGCGGGATCATTCCATGCCGGTGAATTGCGGTCAGTCCGAGCAATGGCCAACGCCGCATCGCCTCGGCGGCAATCCTGCAGATTTCGGCTTCGGCCATCCCCGGATAATGCTCGAGCTCGAGTGCGGCAAGCCTGCCGCCCTCGTCGCGGCAGAGTCCCGTGAAAGTCACCACGGCGCCGACGTCGGCATTGCCTTCGGTCAGGCGCGCAATCTCCGCGGCCACGTCGAAATCCTCGGCCTGGATGCGAATGACCGGCACGGGCGCCGCCGTCATTGCCGCTCATCCCCCGGTCATCGGCGGGAACAGCGCGATCTCGCGCGCGCCGCCGATGGCGTCGCCATGCCCGACATGTTCCTTGTCGATGGCCACGCGGATTACTTCCGGCCGCAGGAGCGCGCTCTCGTATTCCTCGCCGCGACCCCGCAACCAGGAGAGAAGGTCGGCCAGGGTTTCGATGCCGGCCGGCAGCGAAACGTTCTCTTCCGACTTGCCGATGCGCTCGCGCACCCAGGCGAAATAGACGAGCTTCGTCATGATCATTCGTCCATGATATGCTTCACGCCGGCCCGGAAATAGTCGTAGCCAGTATAAAGCGTCACGATTGCCGCGATCCACAGCAGGACCAGCCCGAGCTGGGTCGTGTAGGGAACGATCTTGTCGCCGGCCGGCCCGACCAGCAAAATCGCGATGGCGATCATCTGGATGGTGGTCTTCCACTTGGCCAGTTGTGTAACCGGGACGCTGACCTTGAGCGCCGCCAGATATTCGCGCAGGCCCGACACCAGGATCTCCCGGCACAGGATGATGATGGCCGCCCACAGCGACCATCCCGCGATCGTGCGGTCCGTATCGGCGGCGAGCAGAAGCAGGCAGGTCGAGACCAGGAGCTTGTCGGCGATCGGGTCGAGCATGCGGCCGATATTGGACGTCTGCTTCCAGACCCGGGCAAAGTAGCCGTCGAAATAATCGGTGATGCTGGCTGCGATGAAAACGAACAGCGCGGACCAGCGCGCGAAATCGCTCGACTGGAGGCGGCCTTCCAGGAAGAAGCAAAGCACGACGAGCGGTACGGCAAGGATGCGCGCGTAGGTCAGTATGTTGGGCAGATTGAACGTGTGCTTTGCCATTTTTGGAAATCGTCTCTTTCTCGATCGTACTGAAATCAGAAGCGGGCACTGCCGGTCAATGCGGCCCATCGATGCTGCCTCCGGGACGCCCTAATTCTCGTGAAAATGGTCGTAGACCTTGCGCGCGACCGACGCCGAGATGCCTTCCACCGAAAGCAGGTCCTCCATCGCCGCGCTGCGCACCGCCTTTGCCGTGCCGAAATGCATCAGCAGCGCGCGCTTGCGTTGCGGGCCGACACCGCTGATCTCGTCGAGCGGATTGGCAGTCATGTCCTTCCTGCGCCTGATCCGGTGCGAGCCGATCGCGAAGCGATGCGCCTCGTCCCGCAACCGCTGCACGAAATAGAGCACGGGATCACGCACCGGCAGAGAGAAGGGCGGCCTGCCCTGCATGAAGAAGCGTTCACGGCCTGCCTCCCGGTCCTGTCCCTTGGCGACGCCGATCGCCACGATGCGGTCCTCGATGCCAAGCTCCCCCAAGATAGACCGGACCGCGCTCAACTGACCCTGACCGCCGTCGATCAGGATGACATCCGGCCAGGTGGGGAAAGCCTGAAGCCCGTCTTCCTCGTCTTCGCCGGCGGCGGCGTCGGTAACCTGGCCACGTTCCCGGATCAGCCGCGAGAAGCGGCGGGCAATGACTTCACGCATCATTCCGAAATCGTCGCCGGGCGCGATGTCAGTGGAGCGAATGTTGAACTTCCGGTACTGGTTCTTCACGAAGCCCTCGGGACCCGAGACGATCATGGCACCGACGGCGGCGGTCCCCATGATATGGGAATTGTCATAGACTTCGATGCGCCGCGGCGGCTTGTCGAGGCCGAAGGTCTCGGAAAGTCCGGCGAGCAGCCGGGCCTGCGTCGACGTTTCGGCCAACCTTCGGCCGAGCGCCTCCCGGGCATTCTGCACGGCATGCTCGACCAGGCCCTTTTTCTCGCCGCGCTGCGGAACCAGGATCGTCACGCGGTGGCCGGCGCGGGTCGCCAAGGCTGCGGCGAGGAGTTCCTGCTCCTGCACGGGATGCGAAAGCAGCAGGCTGCGCGGGCATGGCTTGTCGTCATAGAATTGCGCCAGGAACGATGACAGAACCTCCGATGCATCGAGGGCCGGATCGGCTTTCGGGAAATAGGCGCGGTTGCCCCAGTTCTGGCCGGTGCGGAAAAAGAACACCTGGATGCAGGTCTGGCCGCCCTCCTGGTGGATGGCGAACACGTCCGCCTCCTCAAGCCCTTGAGGATTGATGCCCTGGTGGCTCTGGACGTGCGACAGCGCGGCAAGCCGGTCCCGATAGATGGCGGCGCGCTCGAAATCGAGGTCCTCGGCGGCTTGTTGCATCTGCGCCGAGATCTCGGTCTTGACCTTCTGGCTGCGCCCGGACAGGAAACCCCGGGCGTCCTCTACGAGGCCGGCATAGGCGCCGGCCGAAATCTCGCCGGTGCATGGAGCGGAGCAGCGCTTGATCTGGTAGAGCAGGCATGGCCGCGTCCGGCTTTCGAATGCGGAATCCGTGCAGGTTCTCAGCAGGAACGCCCGCTGCAGCGAGTTGATCGTGCGGCCGACCGCTCCCGCCGATGCAAACGGCCCGAAATAGTCGCCCCTGCGCGAGCGCGCGCCGCGATGCTTGAATATGCCGGGAGACGGGTGGTCCCCCGTCAAAAGGATATAGGGGAAGGATTTGTCGTCCCGCATCAGCACGTTGAAGCGGGGCCGCAGCCGTTTGATGAGGTTGGCTTCGAGAAGCAGCGCCTCGATCTCGGTGCGGGTCACGACGAATTCCATCGTCGACGTTTCGCGAACCATGCGGCCGATGCGGGCGGTGTGAAATCGCCCTTGCGCATAGTTGGTCACCCGCTTGCGCAGGCTCCGCGCCTTGCCGACATAAAGCACGTCGCCGGCGGCGTTCATCATGCGGTAGACGCCCGGTCCGTTGGGCAGGCGCCGGACCAGCGTCCTGATCACCTCGGCACCAAGCTTGCCGTCCGCATCGCCAGGGTGCGCCGTCCAGTCGATGGCGGTAAAGGGAAGATCCGGGCCGGCTGGAAGCACAGGCGCCTGCTCGGCAGCCAGTTCCTCGTCCTCGGTCTCGTCATCGGCGATGAAGCCGGCGATGTCGTCGCCAGCCTCGGCCCGGCCGCGGGCGAGGCGGGCGGGTCTGCCGTTCTTGTGTTCCGGGTTCATTCCACCATGCCTGTCACATCGGGCGTCTGCCAGGCAAGATGCTGCCCGCCGTCGAGCGCAATCATCTGACCGGTCACCGCGTGGGCGCCATGGAGATAGCGGATCGTGCGTCCGAACTCCGACAGATCCGGGCCCCGCTTCAAAAGCAGTCCGTCGACCTGTGCCGTGAAATCCGCTTCCCGCTGCCGCGCGTTCGCGATGGTCGGACCTGGTCCAATCGCATTCACCCGTATGCGGGGGGCCAGCGCCATAGCCATGGTCTGCGTCGCGGTCCAGAGCGCCGCCTTGGAGAGCGAATAGGAAAAATACTGGGGCGTCGGCTTCCAGACGCGCTGGTCGATCATGTTGACGATCAGCCCGTCTACACCATCCGGCAGGGAGGCCGCAAAGCGGCGCGTCAGCACCGCAGGCGCCTTCACGTGGATCGCGAAATGCCGATCCCAGGTGCGTTCGTCGAAGTCGAGGACCCCGTCGTCGGCGAAGATCGAGGCATTGTTGACGAGCACCCCGAGCGGACCATCCAATGCATCCACCGCCCCGTTCACCAGCCGCTCCGCCGCGGTCATGGAGGTGAGGTCGGCCCGCAGCACCACGGCGCGTCCGCCCGAGGAGACGATCCGCTCGGCAAGACGCGGCATCGCGATGCGAGTCGTTGCAATGGATCGCAACAGCAAAGCCATGTGCGGACAGATCTTCGACGATCGCTTTTCCTATTCGTCTGGCGCCGCCTGTCACCAACGCCGTCCTGAGGGCATCAGCCATCTCGATCGTCTCCGCGCCGCATCGCAGCCGCGCTGTCCCCCGCGGGATCATGTGGTTGTGTCATGTCTATGGGCAGCTCTGTGGCCAACGGATGCAAGGCGCCGGTAACAACCCCGCCGCCGCGCGGCCGGCCGTCTCCACCAAATATCGGCTCGCCCCGGTCGCACCAAGCAACCTGATCCTGCCCGCGAAACCATCTCCAAAAAGGGCGGGTGTTCACGATCGCAACGTCATCCTTCAGCCTCATTCCTGCCGGTCAATGACCCATTTTCAGGTTCGCTTGGGCCACATTTGGCACCGACATTGGGAACCGTCAGGTGACCGGTCCGTTTTTTCTCCCGGCGGACAGGACGCCCTTGTCACTTCCACAGCAGTCTTGTGGGCATGGAGTATGTGAATGAAGAACAATGTTTCATTGACGCGGCCTCTGGCTGCGATGGCGGGACTGGTGGCGCTTGTCGCCGCCGTCCCCGCTTACGCAGCCGACGTCGTCATGGAGGAGCCCCCCGTGCCGGCGGCCATTCCCATGGAAGAGCCGCCGCTGAACACCTGGTCCGGCCCCTATGCGGGTGTCGGTCTCGGCTATGGGTTCGGCGAAACCGAAGATGAAACCTTCGACAACACGATCGACACGGACGGTTTCCTGCTGAATGGCTTTGTCGGCTACAACTACCAGGCCGGTAACGTCGTGGTCGGTCCGGAAGCCGATATCGGCTACAATTTCTCGGAAGGCGAAAGCGCCGGAACGACTACGGAATCCGGTTGGGAAGGGTCGCTCAGGGGCCGGCTCGGCTATGTGGTCACGCCCGAGATCCTGCTCTACGTAACGGCGGGCGGCGCCGCAAAGCAACTCGAGATCTCGGCGGCCGGCGGCAGCGACAGCAATACGATGCTCGGCTGGACGGCGGGCGCGGGGGCCGACATGATGGTCACGGATAACGTCTTCGGTCGCGTCGAATATCGCTATACCGATTTCGGCAGTGACACGTTCACGACTGGCCCCGTGTCGGGCGAGGTGAGCGACCGCGACCATCGCGTCACGTTCGGGCTCGGCATGAAATTCTGACCTCTATTTGCGGCATGCGTCGACGAGACGCGTAGTTACCCGCTTCCGCATTGGAATCGATCCGCAAACCGATTCCAGATCCGCTTAGCCGATCAACACCTTAAAGCCGGGCGAGCGCGCCCGGCTTTTCTTATGTCCGGAAAAGCGGGCGCGTCCGTCCTCGTGTGGGCCCGCCTTTATCCCGGCAGCAGGCTCTTCAACTCGGGAAATCGGTCGTCGAAGCGCTCCGCCCAGCGCCTGACGCGCGAGTGGCCCTTTTCCCACTCTCCGGGAAAGCGAAGCGCGAGATAGCCGATCGCGGCGCGCAGCGCGATCTGCCCGGCATCGGGGCTCTTGCCGAGCCGCGGCAAATCGCCCTCGATGTGATCGAGAGCCCGAACGACCTTCGCCCATTGCCTGTCGAGCCATGGCTGGTGAACTTTCTCCACGGGGCGCCAGCGGCGTTCATAGACGTGCGCGAGCGCACTGTCCGCGATGCCGTCGGCCAGCGCCTCGAGTCGCTCGGCCCGGGTGCGCCTTGCCGGGTTGCGCGGAAACAGCCGGTTGCCCGACTGCCTGTTCAGGTAT
>JAJFMR010000221.1 GCA_020696915.1 Rhizobiaceae bacterium
GAACGGTGGGTGCGGAAATTCGAACGTCAGCGGCTCAGTCTGCTGCACGATCTGAAGAAAGAACTCGAAGGAGAGCAGTGATGAGCGCAGTGATGAGCAAAGAGACGACCAGCTTCGTTTACGTGACCTATATCCTCGCCACGCCGGACAAGGTGTTCGAGGCGATTACGAAACCGGAGGTCGCGAGGCGCTACTGGGGCCACGAGAACGTCTCCGACTGGAACCCGGGTTCCAGATGGGAACATGTCAGGGCCAATGACGAACGGACGGTCGAACTCGTCGGCGAGGTCGTCGAGATCTCGCGGCCGACCCGTCTCGTCATCACCTGGGCGAACGCGTCGCAGGCCGCCGATCCCGCAAGCTACAGCCGGGTCACGTTCGAGATCGAGGAATACGAGGACATGACCCGGCTGACGGTCAGCCATGACGACCTCGAAGCCGGCAGCGGGATGGCGAAGGGTATCACCAAAGGGTGGCCGGCCGTCCTGTCCAGCATGAAATCCTTCCTGGAAACCGGTCGCGGCATCGATCTGTACGCCAAGCCAAAATCGGCCTGATCACCTGGAGATCGATCGAGTTTGCAGGAGAAGACAATGACCAGGCTCTATGCCGGCGGCTGTGCATGCGGCGAGATCCGCTATGAAATGCGCAGCGATCCCATCTTCGAGAATCATTGCCAGTGTCGCGACTGCCAGAGGCGAAGCGGGACTGGGCATGCGTCCTATCTGACCTTTCGCCGGCGGGCCGATCTACGGACCGTGGGCGAGACGAACAAGTGGCGGGTGGCGGGCGACAGCGGCAACGAGAAGGTTCACGCTTTCTGCCCGACCTGCGGAACGCCGGTCTATCTGACATCCGTCGCGATGCCGGACCTGATAGCGGTCCACGCGGCCAGCCTCGACGACCCGGGCCAGTTCAATCCGCAGGTCGTGACCTACGGCATCTGCGGCCATGCGTGGGACAGGATGGATTCCTCGTTGCGGATATTCGAGCGAATGCCGCCCACATAGAGGGGCCCGTTGCATCGACGGGTCCGGACTCGAGCCGGGCTGCCGTTACTTTCGGCGCCCGGCAGCCAGCATCCAGTTCAGCGTCTCCTTCCAGTCGCTCATGCGGATCGGCGTGCCGTGCGTGCCGGATTCGAAGCGGACGAACCGCGCCGGATACTCCGGCGATCGCTCGAGGATCGAGCGGAAGAATTCTTCCTGCCGGTCGACCGGGAAGACGGTATCGCGGCTGCCATGCCCGAAAAAGACCGGCACGCGCTTCCTGAAGGCGGCGCTCGCCGGAAAATCCTCGTCCCACATCGAGCCGAGCAGCAGCAGCCCGCCGAGGCGCTCCGCGATCCGCTCGTCGCGGGCGAGTTCCCAGCACAGCGCGCCTCCCATCGAACCGCATGCCACGAACACGCGCGCCTCCGGAGATCCGGCGGCATAGTGCCGGATCAGCGCCGTTATCTCGGCGGCTCCGGCGCTGCCGAAATCCGAGAAATCCGGCGACAGGTAAAGCCCCGCATTGCCGGCCATCAAATTCTTGATCCGGTTGAAATTGCCGCCGAACGCGAGGTCGTCGACGCCCTGCTTGCGGCTGCCGCCCTGGCCGTGCAGATAGATCGTGATGAACCGTGCGCCAGCCGTGCGTCCTACCGCGACATGCCGTATCCGGCCCGCCTCGCTGTCGAGGGTCAGGTCCTGCTGTGCCTTGCGGATTGCCGTCGAGACATATTTCTTCCGCACGCGCCGCTCCGGGATTTCGTCGCGCGCGTCGATGTCGCGCGCCTCGCGGTAATCCACGACACGGTAGGCCCCGCCGGCATCTTGAGACAGGATGGCAGGATAGGCGAACAGCTCGTCCTTGAAGGCTTTCAGCTGTTGGGCCGCGGCCGAGTGGGGCGACACCAAGGCCGCCGCGCCGATCACGCCGGCCAGCAGCCGCGCAGCCAGGAGTCGCACCAGCCGCATCAGTCCTGCAGCACGCCGCCGGCGCCTTCGAGCGCATCCCTGGTATCGACATCGACTGCCGCGGCGTCGCCGATTTCCACGTCGATGACCGGGGACTGCTGGGCTTCCACCAGGTGCCTGGCCCCCGTGTCGCCTTCGAGGGCGGCGACCGCCGGGAAAATGGCGCGCGGCAGGAGCACCGGGTTGCCGCGCTTGCCGCGGCACGTTGCCCGGACGATGCACTGCCCGCCGCTCTTGCGGAACACGCCGATCATGCGGTCCAGATCTTCCGCCGACACGGCGGGCATGTCGCCGAGCATGATCAGCGCGCCGGCGGAACCTTCCCTGACGGCGGCAATGCCTGCTTTCAGCGAGCTGGACAGGCCGCCGGCGTAATCCGGGTTGTGGACGCTCGCCGCATCGAGCCCCTGCAGCGCCTCGCGGATGCGGCCGGCCTGGTGTCCGGTCACCACGATCGTTCCGGCCGCCTTCGAGGAAAGCGCAGTCTGGACGGTCCGGCGGATCAGCGGTGTTCCGGAAAACAGGGCCATCAGCTTGTTGGGACCGCCCATGCGGCGGGACTGGCCGGCGGCGAGCACCACGATGTCGACGTCGAGGCCGGCCGGGGCGGGCGCCTCCCTCGGTTGCGGGCGCGTCGGGATCTCCATCAGGAGGCCTCCGACGCCCATCGCTGCGATCTCGTCGGCGCCGATCTCGATGCCGGCTATCAGCCGGTCGAGCACCCAGTCGAAGCCGTTCTCCTTGGGGCTGCGCGCACAGCCGGGCGCCCCCAGCACAGGCTTTTCGCCGAGCCTGCCCAGCACCAGGAGGTTGCCGGGATCGACGGGCATGCCGGTCCGCAGGACCGTGCCGCCGGCCTGCCTGATGGCCGCCGGGATCACGTCGTCGAAATCGCAGAGCGCCGAAGCGCCGAAGACCAGGACGATGTCGCTCTCGGCGCTGAGCGAACCGATCGCCGCGGCAATCGCCGGCGCTGCATGGGGCGTGCGCAATTCTCGCGCGATCGTACTTCCGGAACGTGCCAGCCGCGCCTCGGTGATGCGCAGCGTCTTGTCGAGCACGCTTTGCTTGACGCTCGGCAGTTCGGTCTGGATCACCCCCGCCCGCATCGGGCGGAACGGGCTGACGGAAAAGATTTCCCGGCGGGACGCGATCGCGACGACGTCGTCGACGATCGATTCGGCGACCGCGAAGGGAATGATCTTGACCGTCGCGACCATTTGCCCTTTCTCGACCGTCGCATGCTGGGCAACGGTGGCGACCGTGATCGCCTGGTCGACCGTGTTGATCGCATCGACCAGCGCCGCGTCGACGGTGAAGACGCCAGCTTCGATGGCATGCAGATTGGCGCGGCCGGTTGCTGCGGGCTTCGCCTCGATGCCCCTGAAGATCATGGTTTCGGCGAGGCGCGTGGCCGCCTGATCCTCGTCGAGGTCGTCCGGCGAGAGAACGGCGGCCACCACTTCCACGACCCCCGCGTCGCGCAGCGCGGCGACATCTTCGCGGGTCAGCCGACGTGCCTTGCGATACCGCTTGCCTCCGGCCATCGTCGTATGGGCGAGCAGGGCGCCTTCGGCATGCTCGATGTCTATAGAACCGAATTTCATGCCGCTTCCCCTTTCTGCCCGGCCTCTGCGCCGCGGGAACGGAAGGCAAGGATCACCTGGGCCAGCACCGCAACCGCAATTTCAGCGGGGCTTGCCGCGCCGATGTCGAGGCCGATCGGCGCATGTATCCTGGTTATCGCCTCCGGTGGCGCGCCAACCGCCAGGAGCCGCTCCACGCGCTTGCCATGCGTCTTGCGGCTGCCGAGTGCCCCGACATAGAAGCAGCCGGCTTCGAGCGCGGCCCGCAAGGGGAAATCGTCGATCTTTGGATCGTGGGTGAGCGCGGCCAACCCCGTGTAGCTGTCGAGCGGCTGCCGCTTCAGCACATCCTCCGGCCATTCCGCATGCAAGGTGACGTCCGGAAACCGCTCCGGTGTGGCGAAGGCGGACCGCGGGTCGATGATCTCCAGCGGATATCCTGCAATCCGCGCCATCGGCGCCAAGGCCTGGCTGATATGCACCGCGCCGATCACCAGGAGCCGAGGCTGCGGCAGATGCACATTCAGGAAGAAGCTGCGACCTTCCACCTCGACCGATGTCGAATTGCCGGTCCGGAAGCATTTCGAGACGGCTTCGCCGAGTGCCCCCGGCACGCTGTCGCCTTCGCGGACAATGCGGCCGCCCCCCTCCGCCAGGTCGGTGACGAGGATGGAAGCGCGCCTGGCGCGGCGTTCGGCATTGAGCGTCTTCAGGAGAGAAGCGTCCATGATCAGCCCGCCAGGCGCTCGACATAGACCTTGATGCGTCCGCCGCATGACAGACCGACCCGCCAGGCCGTTTCGTCCGCGACGCCGAATTCCAGCATCTTCGGCTTGCCCGTGGTCAGCGTTTCGAGCGCCTCGCTCACCACGGCGCCTTCGACGCAGCCGCCGGATACCGAGCCCTGGAAATTCCCGTCGGCATCGATGACGAGATGGCTTCCCGCTCGCCGCGGCGCCGAGCCCCATGTCTCCACCACCGTGGCGATGGCGACATCCTTGCCCTCGCTGATCCAGCGCTCCGCGATGATCAGAGGATCGCGGCTTTCGTCGATGTGGGCGTGGTTTTCCATCGTCTGTCTCCCTTCGCAGGCTGTGCAGCGCCCGGCCGACCGGTTTCGATCCAGCGGCGAGGGCGGAAATCCCCGCCTGCCGATCCATCGAGCGCGGCGCAGAGATCAGCCAGCGCTTCGAGATTATGGACGGGTCGGAATTCGTCGACGAGCGGCAGCATTGCACGCACGCCTCTGGCGCGCGCCTCGAAGCCGTCGAAGCGCAGCAGCGGATTGAGCCAGATGAGCCTGCGGCTCGATCGTTTCAGAAGCGCCATCTCTTTCGCGAGGCTGGCCACATCGTCCCGCTCGAGGCCATCGGTGATGAGCAGGACGACGGCGCCCTGGCCGAGCACGCGGCGTGACCACAGCCGGTTGAAGGCGCCAAGCGCATCGCCGATCCGCGTTCCCCCCGACCAGTCCTGGACCGCAGCCGAGCAGCCGGCCAGCGCCTCGTCGGGATCGCGGTGCCGCATCTGGCGGGTGAGATTGGTCAATCGAGTGCCGAAGGCGAAAGTGTGCACGCGACCGCGTTGTTCCGTGAGTGCGTGCAGGAAATGCAGGAAGATGCGCGTGTACTGGCTCATCGAGCCGGAAATGTCGGCAAGCACGACGAGCGGCGGATGCACCTCGCGGGCGGAACGGAAACGGGGCAGGATGAGGCTGCCGCCGCTGCGCGCGGCCTGCCGCATCATGGCGCGCGGATCAATACGGCCACCGCGCGCATCGGATCGAAAACGTCTGGTCCGGACCATGTCGACGGGCAGCCTGAGCCCGGAGATGGCGCGCCGCGCCTCGGCCAGCTCGGAGGCGGTCATCTGCGCGAAATCCTTGCCGCGCAGCATCTCGTTGCCGGAGACCGTCCACCT
>JAJFMR010000222.1 GCA_020696915.1 Rhizobiaceae bacterium
GCTCGAGCGGTAATAGGCATTGGTGTTCTGGACCAGCTCGTCGCCCTGCGGATAGCCCATGATGATGTCGCAGCGATTGGCCGAGAGCGTGTTGCGCACGAACCCCATCACCATTGGAAACCAGGTGTAGGCGACCGATTTGCGGCCGGTTTCCCTGGCGACGAACTCGGCCAGCCTGTTTTCGAATCCTTCGCCGCTTTCGTCGGTGAAAGGCATGTTGGATGGATCGGCGCAGACGCGCAGCACGTTGGGGTCGACCAGTTCGCCCGCTGCTCCGAGCCCGGCGTCCTGCGCCAGGACCGGCGTGGCAATCACCGCCATTGCGGCGGCCAGCAACGATCGCCTGAGGTTCCGGTTACCGGGAATGCCCATCGATCATCCACTCATGCACGATGCTTCGTACTCCTTCGCCGCCTGGGGCTTGTCGGCTTTCTTCGGCGGCCGGCCCCGCGGTGCGGCGCCGACTGCGCGGGCGCGCAGGTAGATGTAGAGATCATCGAGATAGCAATAGACGTTCTTGTTGTCGCCGAAAGCGGGCATGACGCTTTCCTTGCCGGACGAAACATTCTTCCGGCCCTCGGCCACGATGGACAGGAACGTCGGATAATCGATGCTCTTCAGGGACTCCATGAGCCCGGGCGCGTAGCTCGACCCGACCCCGTCCGGGCCGTGGCAGACGTGGCAGTCGGAGTGATAGCGGCGGTAGCCGCTGAACAGGTACCAGTCCACGGTGCCGTCTTCATCGATCTTGAAGGTCGGGTTGCCGTCGGCATCGAACCACTTGCCCTCCTCCTGCTTCACCGCTGCGGCCTTCTCCCTGCTGTCCTGAGCCAAAGCTGCACTCGAACCGGCCAGCGGCAGCAGGGCCAGGGCAAGAACAGACAATCCAATACGAACCAACATCAACTCCTCTTCAATCATCTCGCCGCGGACGCCTCACGTGTCGCGAGCAATCACCCGTTGGAGAACAGAGAGCCCGGCAGCGTTCGCCGCCGGGCCCCCAAATCCGAACTCCCGTCTCGACCGAGACGAAGGCTCAAATATCATCCGTCAATCCGGAAGAGCGAACACGGTGAGCTGTCCACCGAGCGCCGTGTAGTCGGCAAGCGCGGCGTAACCACCCACCGCACCGAGGCCGGCCGTCCCGACAACCGTGGCTTCGTCGCCCTGCTCGCGGCCCTGGTCGACCGCGCCGTGCCATGCCGTGGCGTTCTCCGGAGAGAGCAGACCGCCGGCGAGCCCGATGCCGGCCCAGCCGCCGACGCCCGAGAGGACGGCAATGTACTGCTTGCCGCCATGCTCGTAGGTGTTGATGTTGCCGATGATTCCGGATGGCGTCTTGAACTTGTAGAGTTCGTTGCCCTCCGTATCGACGGCCTTGATGTAGCCTTCCAGCGTTCCGTAGAAGATCACGTCACCGTCGGTCGCCAGGGCTCCCGACCAGACCGAGAACTGCTCGGGCTTGGACCAGACGATCTCGCCCTTCGAGGCGTCCCAGGCGATGAAGTTGCCCATTCCGCCGTGGCTGCCCGGCGCCGGATACATCGACACGGTCGCGCCGACATAGGCCTGCCCGGCGGTGTAGCTCACCCGGTAAGGCTCATAGTCCATGCAGACATGGTTCGTCGGCACGTAGAACAGGCCGGTCTTTGGCGAATAGGCCGCCGGCTGCTGGTCCTTGGTGCCAAGCGCCGCCGGGCAGACGCCCTGCGTGTTGACATCCTCGCCGTTCTGCTGGGTGGAGTACTGCGCCACGACTTGCGGGCGGCCATACTGGTCGCTGTTCTTGTCCATGACGACTTCGGTCGCCCAGTTGACCGTCGGATCGTACTTCTTGGCAACCAGCAGTTCGCCGGTGCCGCGATCCATCGTGTAGGCGAAGCCGTTGCGGTCGAAGTGGACCAGAACGTCGTGGGCCGCACCGTTGACCTGCATGCCGTCGACGAGGATCATCTCGTTGACGCCGTCGAAGTCCCATTCGTCATGCGGCGTCATCTGGTAGACCCATTTCGCCACGCCCGTGTCGACATCGCGGGCGAAGATGGTCATCGACCAGCGGTTGTCGCCGGGACGCTGCACGGGATTCCAGGTCGAGGGGTTTCCGCTCCCGTAATAGACGAGGTTGAGTTTCGGATCATAGGCATACCAGCCCCAGGTGGTGCCGCCGCCGGTCTTCCACTGCTCGCCTTCCCAGGTGCTGAGGCCGGAGTCCTTGCCGACCGGCTTGCCGAGATGCGTGGTCTTTTCGGGATCGAGAAGCGTGTCCGAATCGGGACCCATGGAATAGCCTTTCCAGGCCAGCGATCCGTCACTCAGATTGTAGGCTGCCACCCAGCCGCGAACACCGAATTCGCCGCCAGATATGCCGACGATCACCTTGTCCTTGACGACGATCGGAGCATGCGTTCCGGATTCGCCCTTGCTGCCGTCGATCGCCTCGCCGTTCTGCACCGACCAGACGACCTTGCCGGTCTTGGCGTCGAGGGCGGTCACCATCGTGTCGGCCTGGTTGAGGATGATCTTGCCGTCGCCATAAGCGACGCCGCGATTGACGGTGTCGCAGCACATGATCGGGATCACGTTGGGATCCTGCCTGGGCTCGTGCTTCCACAAGATCTTGCCGTCATTGTTGAGGTCGAGAGCGTAGACCGTGTTCGGGAAGGGAGTGTGGACATACATGACGTCGCCGATCACCAGCGGGCCGCCTTCGTGACCGCGCAGCACGCCAGTGGAGAACGTCCACTTGACCTGCAGATCCTTCACATTGTCCTTGTTGATCTGGTTCAGCTTGGAATAGCGGGTGTTGGCGTAATCACCCGTCGGCATAGCCCAGTTCTTCGAATCAGCAGCCAGATTTGTGAGTTCTTCGTTTGCCAGAGCCCCCCCTGCGGAAGCGCCGGCCAACAAGACCGCCGCGACAGCAGGAATGCAGATCATTTTCCTGAGTACACGCATTCGTATCCTCCCTAGGTTAAGACAGGAATCGACTGCGGACCCATCATGGGCTGGCCCAGGCGACCCCTTGTACTGGGAAGTATTTCCGGCAGCGTGTCACGACCTAAGCCAGACAAGCAGAGGGCACCGTTGCTGCCCATCTGATTCGGCCTACGAAAGACTGTCGCCGCTCCCTATGACGGTGACGCCCTTGAAGCCGGAAACAGGGAAAGGCTATGTCATTTGCGAGAGCTAGGCAAGCAAAAAGCCAATCGCTTTTTCAGCGGCATGCCCACTATTGTTGCGGCGAACAAAAACGCTTGCTGCGGTGCAATATAAATCATGTTGCAATGCAATAGTCGTACGTTCCTCCGCTCGAACCTCGGGGTGAACGAGCGGGCGGAATAGATTTGCCATCAACGGCATCGCCCGATGGCGGTGCTGCAGTTGATCGCCTCGTCCGTGGCGGCCGGGCCGAGGAAAACAGCCCGGCGGCGGCTTAAGATGGCTCATTGCGGCGCGGCCTCCGGAATGATTTCGATTGGCCTCGAGTTAGGCCAACGGCTTGCACCTTCTGCGCCAACCCGGCGTGAATTCATCGGGTTAGATGAGAAGCTTCCTGAGCTGCGCTTCCGGATAGCGCGTGCCGCTGGCGATCTGCGGCGGAAACTCGGCGTCCAGCGTCCGGATCTCGTCCTCGCTCAGCCTCAATTCGACCGCGGCGACGTTCTGCTCGAGCCAGGAGCGTCGCTTCGTTCCGGGAATCGGCACGATGTCCTCGCCGCGCGCCAGTATCCATGCCAATGCCACCTGCGACATGGTGCAGCCCTTGGCCTCGGCGATCGCCTGGATCGGCGCGAGCAGCCTGAGATTGCTCTCGAAATTGCCTTCCTGGAAGCGTGGATGCGCGTGCCGCCGGTCGGCCGGGATGAGGTGGTCCCGCGTCCGGAAAGCGCCGGTCAGGAAGCCGCGTCCGAGCGGCGCATAAGGCACGAGGCCGATGCCGAGCTCGCGAAGCGTCGGGATGATCTCCGGTTCCGCGTCTCTCGACCAGAGCGAATATTCCATCTGCACCGCCGCGAGGGGATAGGCCGCGTGCGCCCGCCGGATCGTCTCGGCGCCCGCCTCGCACAGACCGATATGCCGGACCTTGCCCGTCTCGACCAGCCGGCTCATGGCGCCGACCGTCTCCTCGATCGGTACATCCGGATCGACGCGGTGCTGGTAGAACAGGTCGATCACCTCGACGCGGAGCCGCTTCAGGCTCGCCTCCGCGGCAACCGGCACGTAGTCGGGCTTGCCGTTGACGCCGCCGCGCTGCCCGTCCGGCCCGCGGATATTGCCGAACTTGGTGGCGATCACCAGCCCGTCGCGCCGCCCTGTGATCGCTGCGGCGAGAAGCTGCTCGTTCCGCCCGGCGGCATAGGCGTCGGACGTGTCGAAGAAGTTGACGCCGAGATCAATCGCCCGATTGATCGTCGCGGTGGATTCGGTATCGTCGGGCACGCCGTAATCCGACGACATGCCGGAGCAGCCAAGGCCAAGCGCGGAAACGCGAAGTCCGGATTTGCCCAGTTCACGCATGCGCATGGAAGACCTCCCGTCGTTGCAAGAATGGCCTGGTCCGTGACACGTTCGGTTCAGCCGGCCGGCTCGACGATGTCGAGGCCGGCATTGCGGTCGAGCACATAGACCAATCCGTTCTCCACATAGACATCGTTGCTTTGCGGCGCCTTCTGCCCCGGAAAGGGCTCGGGAATGTACCAGCCTACCTCTTCCGGCGCGGTCGGATCCTTGATGTCGATGACGCGCAGGCCGCCACCGAACCAGGCGCAGTAGAGCCTGTCGCCCTCGACCCGCTCCTGGAACTGGTGCGCGCCGAAGCGGGCGCCGGTTCGGGCATAAGGCGAATCCATCTCGCTCAGATGGAACATGCCGAGCGGCTTGATATCGCCGCGGTTCTCCACGTCGAGGAGCCAGAGGCCGCCATGCAACTGGCCCTTGACGTGGTCATGCTCCTCGTCGACCGCGACTGCGACCTGCCGCCCGTTGTAGCGCGTCGGCACCGGCACGACCGTATGGGTCGGCTCGGGAAAAGGCGGATGGTAGTTGAATTCGCCGATCGTCTTCAGATTGGTTATGTCGGAACAGTCGATTACCCTGACGCCAGCATACCAGACGGCCGCCCAAAGCTCATTGCCGAAGCGCATGGCGTGGTGCAGGCGATTGCGCTGGCCGGCCCAGAACGGCGTCTCGCCTGCCGCGAGGTTCTGCCCCGGCATCCACCATCGCGATACCTCGGCGGGCCTCGTCGGGTCGGCCATGTCGTAGACGACCAGGATATTGCCCTGGAAACCGTCCATCTCGGTCGAGATATAGGCGTAGCGCTCGTCCGCATCGAAGCGGTGCACGCCGACCCCTCCGGTCCGGACGTAAGCCAGTTCCCTCGGCTTCGCCTTGTCCGACACATCCCAGACCTTGAAGCCGCCGTCCTTGTAGCCGTGCTCGATATTCCGGCGCACGCG
>JAJFMR010000223.1 GCA_020696915.1 Rhizobiaceae bacterium
CGACGGGCTCGTTGCGGCCAAGGCTGCCTGATGCCTGTGGCGCGATGAGCTCCAACGACGTTCTCATCACCGGCATCGGGCTGGTCTCCGCGCTCGGCGAAGGCGTCGACGCGCACTGGCAGAAGCTGACGGCCAATAAGCCGCAGCCGATCACCGACGACACGCGCTTTCCACCCTACGTGATCCACCCGCTCCCGGTTATCGACTGGGGGTTGCAGATCCCCAAGCGTGGCGATCAGCGGCAGATGGAAACCTGGCAGCGGCTCGGCACCTATGCCGCCGGCCTGGCGCTCGACGATGCCGGCGTCAAGGCCGACGAGGCGCTGTGCTCCTCCATGGACATGGTCGTGGCGGCGGCGGGCGGCGAGCGCGACGAGGAAGTCGACGCGCGCATCCTGCAGGCCTCCGAGAGCCGCAACGACCGCGAGGTCCTGCTCAACGAGCGGCTGACGACGGAGCTGCGCCCGACGCTCTTTCTGGCGCAGCTCTCCAACCTGCTGGCCGGCAACATTTCCATCGTCCACAAGGTGACCGGCTCGTCGCGAACGTTCATGGGCGAGGAAGGCGCCGGCGTCTCGGCAGTCGAGACGGCGGCGGCGCGCATCCGCTCGGGCCAGTCGACGCACATGCTGGTCGGCGGCGCCTTCCAGACCGAGCACCACGACATGCTGATCGGCTACGAGCTCGCCGGATATCTGCACCGCGGGCCATGGCGTCCCGTATGGGAGCGGCAGGGATTCGCCGGCGGCGGCGTGGTCAGCGGCTCGGGTGCCGCATTCCTGGTGCTCGAGGCGCGTTCCCATGCGGCGCGCCGCGCCCGAACGCCCTATGCGCGGCTCGAGCGGGTGGTTTCGGACCGCATCCGCCGCAGCCAGGACGACCTTGCCGGGGGGATCGCCTCGCTTGCCCGCGCGGTGGCGGGTGACCGGACGCCTGGCTTGCTGACGCTGTCGGGCGCTTCGGGCGCGCACGCGGCGACACGGGCCGAGAAGCAGGCGCTCGACGGGCTGGGCCTGACGGTGCGGGGCCTGTCGTCGCTCACCGGTCACCTCAAGGAGGCGCAGTTCCCGTTCGCGGTCGCGCTTGCCGCTCTTGCGGTCAGCAAGCGGCAAGCCTATCCCCCGTTCGACCCTGCGGCGGAAACGCCGTTCGCGGGCAGGCCGGAGTCAGTCATTGCAACGACGGTCGGCTATCACCAGTTTGAGGGCATGGCGCTGGTCTCGAGCGCCTGAACTCCGTTTGGGGACGTTTTCATGGCCAGGATGACGGATCACCTCGGCAGGCCGGTCGTTGCCGTTACCGGCATCGGCGTGGTCACCGCGCTAGGCGTCGGCAAGGGCGAGAACTGGGCAGCGCTCACCGGCGGCCGGTCGGGCATTCACCCGATCACCCGCTTTCCGACCGACCATCTCAGGACGACGATTTCCGGAACCGTCGATTTCCTGCCGTCGAGCTCGAAAGGGGCCAGCCAGCTGACCTACGAGCTCGCCGAGACGGCGGCCGGCGAGGCGGTCCTCGAGGCCGGGATCGGCGGCAGTGACTTCGGCGGACCGCTGTTTCTGGCGGCGCCGCCCGTTGACCTCGAATGGCGGGACCGGTTCGCCCTCTACACCGCCTCCCCCGCTTCGGGCACCGCATCGGAGCGGGTGCGCGCCGTGGCGCGCGAGCTGCCGTCGCTCGAGATCTTCGACTCCGGCCAGTACGGCAAAATCGCCGACCGGCTTGCCGAGCGCTTCGGAACACGCGGCCTGCCGATCACGCTGTCGACGGCTTGCGCCTCCGGCGCCACGGCAATCCAGCTCGGCGTCGAATCGATCAGGCGCGGCGAGTCCGACCGGGCGCTGGCGATCGGCGCCGACGGCTCGGTAAACGCCGAGGCGCTCATCCGTTTCTCGCTGCTGTCGGCGCTCTCCACCCATAACGAGGCGCCGGAGAAGGCCTCGAAGCCGTTCTCCCGCGACCGTGACGGCTTCGTGATCGCCGAGGGCGCCGCCGCCCTCGTTCTGGAATCGCTGGAGAGCGCGCGCTCCCGGGGCGCCGCCGTGCTGGGCATCCTGCGCGGCTGCGGTGAAAAGGCCGACGACTTCCACCGCACCCGCTCGAAACCCGACGGGTCGCCGGCGATCGCGGCGGTGCGGGCGGCACTTGCCGACGCCGGGCTTGCCGAAGACGAGATCGCCTACGTCAATGCGCACGGCACCTCGACTCCGGAAAACGACAAGATGGAGCACCTGTCCCTTTCGGAGGTGTTCGGGGCGCGCATACGCGACATTCCGGTGTCTTCCAACAAATCGATGATCGGCCACACCCTGTCGGCGGCCGGCGCCGTCGAAGCCGCCTTCTCCCTGATGACCATGCGCGAATCGGTCATTCCGCCGACCATCAATTACGACGTGCCCGACCCGTCGATCGAACTCGACGTGGTGCCGAACGTGAAGCGCGACGCCGACGTGGCGACGGTGCTGTCCAATTCCTTCGGCTTCGGCGGTCAGAACACCTGCCTCGTGCTGGCGCGCGAAGCCGTCTAGCCGGGGACGCGACCGATGCGCGCACTGCAGCTGATCGACGACCGCCGGCTCGAGGCGGTCGACATCGCGCCGCCGCCCGCCCCGGCCATCGGCGAGGTGACGGTGAGGATCAAGGCCGTCGCGCTGAACCACATCGACGTCTGGGGCTGGCGCGGCATGGCCTTCGCCAAGCGGAAGCTGCCGCTCACCATCGGCGCCGAAGCCTCGGGCGAGGTCGAGACGATCGGACCGGGCGTATCCGGCCTGGCGCCCGGCCAGCTCGTCGCCATCTACGGCGCCCGCACCTGCGGCCTCTGCCGGCCCTGCCGCGAGGGCCGCGACAATCTGTGCGAGCATGTCGCCGGCGTCCACGGCTTTCACCTCGACGGTTTTGCCCAGGAGCGCATCAATCTGCCGGCGCGGCTGCTGGTGCCGGCACCGCCCGGGCTCGGCGACGTTGCCGCGGCGCTGGCGCCGGTCACCTTCGGCACCGTTGAACACATGCTGTTCGACAATGCCCGGCTCGAGCCCGGGGAAACGATCCTCGTGCACGCCGGCGGCTCGGGGATCGGCACGGCGGCGATCCAGCTGGCCAAGAAGACGGGCTGCACGGTGATCACCACGGTGGGCTCGGCCGCCAAGATGGAGAAGGTCGCGGCGCTCGGCGCCGACCACGCCATCAACTACCGTGAGGATCGCTTCGAAGGAGTGATTCGCAAGCTGACCCGCAAGAAGGGCGTCGACGTGGTCTTCGAGCATGTCGGGGCCGACACCTTCGCGGCTTCGATGCTGTCCCTGAAGCGCGGCGGCAGGCTGGTCACCTGCGGCTCGACCTCCGGCGTCTCGGCGCAGATCAACCTGATGCAGCTGTTCCAGCAGCAGCTGAAGATCTTCGGTTCCTTCGGCTGCCGCATGGAGAACATGGCCAACGCCATGCTTAAGATGGCGGCCGGGGTGGCCCAGCCGGTCGTCGATTCGGAGGTGACGTTCGAGGGCATCGATGCGGCGCTGCAACGCATCGAGAACCGGGACGTCTTCGGCAAGATCGTCCTGCGGATGGGCTAGCGAATGCCGGCACGCAATGGACCGGCGGCGTTCTTTCGCCGGACGGCGCATGTCGCGCGCGACCGTGGGCGGCTGGTGTTTCGCCACCGCATCCTGCCGATGGCGCGGCGTGTCAACCACTGGCTGATCGCGCAGGCCGCCAGGCTGGGAATCTGGCTGCTTCGCCGCCTTCCCGAGGATCGCGCGCTCGACGCCTCCGCATGGATAGCCAGGAAGGTCGGTCCGTGGTTCGGCCGCCACCGGACGGCGATCGACAATCTCCGCCGCGCCTATCCCGCCAAGCCGGACGTCGAGATCGAGGCCATTGCCGGCGACATGTGGGGACACATGGCGCGGCTCGCCGCGGAGTATATCTTTCTGGACAGGCTCTTCGACTACCGCCCGGACGACCCCCTGCAGGGCCGCATCGAGCTCGACGGCGTGCAGCGTTTCCTTGACCTTGCCGCGGAGGTTGGCCGGCCCCACATCGTCTTCACCGCGCATCTCGGCTGTTTCGAGCTGCTGCCGATCGCCTGTACGATGCACGGGACCCCGTTCACGTCGCTGTTCAGGCCGCCCAACAATCCCTACATCGCCAGCTTCCTGCATTCGAAGCGGACCTCGTCGATGGGCGAGCTTCTGGCATCCGACCGCGGCGCTGCCTTTACCTTGTCTTCCGTGCTGGAGAAGGGCGGCAATGTCGGCGCGCTGGTCGACCAGAAATTCCGGAACGGCATTGCCACCACCTTCTTCGGACGCCCCTGCGAGAGCAATCCGATCGTGCCGATGCTGGCGCGCCGCTTCGACTGCAAAGTCTATCCGGCGCGCTGTATCCGTTTGCCGAACAACCGCTACAGGCTGGCGATCGAAGAACCGCTGAAGCTGGCTCGCAACGCCGACGGCGACATCGACGTGGCGGCCGCCACGCAGCAGCTCGCCGACACCGTCGAGCGCTGGGTGCGCGAGGACCCCGCGCAATGGATGTGGTTTCACAAGCGCTGGGCGATCAGCGACCGCAACCGCCACCGCCGCAGGCCACCGAAACGCGCAGCGTAGCCGCTTGATGGAGCGACCTGCTTCGCGGCGGTTGGTGAGGCCCTGCGCCGTCGGAGCATGAGCTTTATGATCGCCTCGGCCAGTGAAGCGGGACGCGGCCGCCACACCTTCGTCATCCTCGGGCAAGCGAAGCGCGACCCGGGGACCCATGCCTGACCGGCGCGGCCGTGCCCGCGCGGACGACTTTCCGCACCGCTCGAGCGCATAGGAAGATGTTGCGTTTCCAAAGGTTTGAACTACCGTTGGGGATGACCGGATATGTCTACATGACCGCCAGCCAGAAGCGCGGCACTATCTATATCGGCGTCACGAACGACCTCGGCCGCCGCATCCCCGAGCACAAGCAAGGCAACGGCTCGCGTTTCACGAAGCGTTACGGCGTGGATCGGCTCGTCTGGTACGAGGAGCATTTCGACGTCCGGGACGCCATCCAGCGGGAGAAATCGCTGAAGCGCTGGCGACGACAATGGAAGATCGAGCTGATCGAGAAGACCAACCCGGAATGGCACGAGCTACTCCGCGGCGGAGGCTGGTGAGACGGCCGCTACACCGCGCGTTTTTTCGGTGGCCCTTCGGGCAGTGCTCCGGCGGTGCAGAATTCCGCGGCGCAGGAGCACGGCCGCGCTGTTCAGGCATGGGTCCCCGGGTCGCGCTCCGCTTCGCTTCGCTTGCCCGAGGATGACGAAGGTATGGCGGCAGGCGTCCCGCTATCCCCTTCGTCATCCTTGGGCGGAGCGAAGCGGAGACCCCAGGACCCATGTCGTACCCTTCGGGCAGTGCTCCGGCGGTGCAGAATCAGCGGCGCCGCAGCACCGGCGGATGTTGCACCCCCTCC
>JAJFMR010000224.1 GCA_020696915.1 Rhizobiaceae bacterium
GGTCACCGCGTTCATGGCCGCCGCACCGAAGATGGCCGCGATGGCGCTGATCGTGCGGGTCACCGTCGAAACCTTCGGGCCGATCGCGCTCGACTGGCAGCAGATCGTCGTTTTCGTGGCCATCGCCTCGATGGTTCTCGGCGCCTTCGCCGCAATCGGCCAGCGAAATTTCAAGCGGCTGATGGCCTATTCCTCGATCGGTCACATGGGATTTGCGCTGGTCGGCCTGGCGGCAAACAGCCAGGAAGGCGTGCGCGGCGTCGCCATCTACATGTTGATCTACCTGGCGATGACGCTGGGAACCTTCGCTTTCATCCTCGGAATGCGGCGCAAGTCGGGGTATGTCGAGGATATCGATCAACTGAGGGGCCTCTACTCCACCAACCCGGTAATGGCCGTGATACTGACCATCCTGATGTTCTCGCTGGCCGGTATTCCGCCGCTCGCCGGCTTCTTTGCGAAATGGTATGTGTTCCTGGCGGCTATCAATGCCGGCCTCTACACGCTGGCCGTGATCGGGGTGCTCGCTTCCGTCGTGGGCGCCTTTTATTATCTGCGCATCATCAAGATCATGTGGTTCGACGAACCGGTCGGCGGCTTCCTGCCGATGTCGGGCGAGCTCAGGGTCGTGCTCGGCATTTCCGGGGCATTCATGCTGTTTTATGTGCTCGTGGCAGGGCCGCTCGGGACCGTTGCGCAGGCCGCCGCGCGCAGCTTTTTCTGACGCGGATGCGCTTTCAGCTGGCGCCCTCGGCGATCGCGGACGGCTACCGGCTCGAGGCGCTTGACAGCGTCGGCTCGACCAATGCGCTGGCGCTAGATCGCGCCAGGTCGGGGGACCCGGGCAGGCTGTGGGTCGTCTCGAGTCGGCAGGAAAATGGCCGCGGCCGGCGCGGCCGCCCCTGGGCGACGCCGCAAGGCAATCTGGCGGCAACCTTGCTGGTCGTCGGCAGCTTCGAGCTCAGGCTCGCGGCGACGCTCGGCTTCGTTGCAGGACTGTCGCTTTCCGACGCGCTCGGCGCGGCGATGCCCGGCGGCCGCGTGGGTATGGTGGCGGACGGGGCTGAAAGGGGCACTTGCCGCTTCGAGCTCAAATGGCCGAACGACGTCATCGCAGGTGGGGCCAAGCTGGCGGGCATCCTGCTCGAAACGACGATGCTGGACGGCGGCCGGTGCGGGCTCGCTGTCGGCATCGGCGTCAATGTGGTCGCGCATCCCGAGGACCTGCCCTATCCCGCGACATCTCTGGCAGGACTTGGCGCGGAGATCGGGGCCGAGGGGCTGTTCCATTCGCTCTCGGAAGCGTGGACCGAAAACTGGCGCCGCTGGGACGAGGGTCGCGGCCTCGCCGACGTCCGCGTCCGCTGGCTGTCGCGGGCCGCCGGGCTCGGCTCGCCGGTTTCAGTGCGCATCGACGGCAATGTCGTGAGGGGTGTGTTCGAGACCATCGACGAAGACTGCCGCTTCGTGATCCGCACGGGCGGCGGACCAGTCAGGATCGCCGCGGGCGACGTGCATTTCGGAGCGGTGGCCTCGGCATGACCGGGCAGCGTTCGGCAGTGGGCCCGATCCTTCGGGGGAGAGTGCCGGCCGCGGGAAGGACTCCGCCCGCTCCGGCAAAACAAACAGATGCCGAAACGAGTGATTGCGAGACCGTGCGCGTTCCTTTCGGCGCCCGTCCCTGTAGACTGTTCCCGAGAGAGGGGTTCGCGCATGGCAGAGACTGGAAACACCGAGCTTGTCTTCGCGCCGCTGGGCGGCGTCGGCGAGATCGGCATGAACTTTGCGCTCTATGGGTTCGGGCCGGCGGGAGCGCGGGAATGGCTGGTCGTGGACGTCGGCGTCACCTTTCCGGATGCCGCTTTTCATCCCGGCGTCGACCTGGTGCTGCCGGACATCCGTTTCATCGAGCAGGAGGCCGCCAATCTTCGCGGCATCGTCATCACCCATGCGCACGAGGATCATTACGGCGCGCTGCATGATCTGTGGCCGCGCCTGAAGGCACCGGTGTGGATGACGCCGTTCGCCGCCGGCCTGCTCGAGGCCAAGCGCCAGGGCGAGGGCAACGCGCCGAAGATCCCGGTCACGGTCTATCGTGCCGGGGACAGGTTCCGGGTCGGGCCTTTCACGATCGAAGCCGTTCCCGTCAGCCACTCGATCCCGGAACCGGTCTCGCTGGCCATCACCACGCCGCTCGGCACGGTCATCCACACGGCCGACTGGAAGATCGACCCGGCTCCCGAGATTGGCCCGAGGACCGACGAGGCGCGTTTCAGGGCGCTCGGCGACGAAGGCGTTCTCGCGCTGATCTGTGATTCCACCAACGCGCTCAGGGAAGGCGAATCGCCGTCCGAACAGGCAGTCGGCGCCGGGCTTCGCCAGCTTATCGAGAAGGCGCCGGGCCGGGTGGCCGTCACCACCTTCTCCTCCAATGTCGGGCGTATCCGCTCGATCGCCGAAGCGGCGCGCGACTGCGGCCGCCAGGTGCTCATCCTCGGCCGCTCGCTGAAGAGGATGATCGGCGTTGCGGACGAACTCGGCTATATGGAAGGATTGCCGGAATTCGCCGCCGAGGAAGACTACGGGTCCATTCCGCGCCGGAACCTGGTCGTCATCTGCACCGGCAGCCAGGGAGAACCACGGGCCGCGCTGGCAAAGCTGGCGCGCGAGGAGATGAAAAGCGTGTCGCTGACGGCGGGCGATATGGTGATTTTCTCGTCCCGCACCATCCCGGGCAACGAGCGGCCGATCCTGGAGATCAAGAACCAGCTGATCGACCAGGGCATCACCATCGTCGATGACGGCTCCGAGGCCCTGGTCCACGTCTCCGGCCATCCACGCCGCAACGAGCTGCGCCGCATGTACGAGTGGACCCGTCCGAGGATCGGCGTGCCCGTGCATGGCGAAGCCGCGCATCTCGTCGCGCAAGGCGAGCTCATGAAGAATTCGGGCATACCGGAAGTGATCCAGGTCCGGAACGGAGACATTCTGAGGATGGCTCCAGGAACGGCCGCCATCATCGACCAGGTTCCGTTCGGCCGGGTATACAAGGACGGCAGGCTGGTCGGCGACGATACGGCGATGGGCATCCGCGATCGCCGCAAGCTGTCCTTTGCCGGCCATGTCGCAGTCAACGTCGTGCTGGACGACAGGTATGAACTGGCCGGTGACCCCGATCTCGTGGCGATCGGCGTCGCCGCCGCAGATTCCAGGGGCGAAGCGCTGGAGGATCTGATGCTCGACGCAGCCATCGGCGCCGTCGACAGCATACCGAGAGCGCGCCGTCGCGATCTCGAACTGGTCCAGGAATCGGTTCGGCGCGCGGTGCGCGGCGCCGCCACCGAGGCCTGGGGCAAGAAGCCGCTGGTGACCGTGTTCGTGACGCGCTAAAGCATCGGACCGAAAGGTGGACCAGTCTTCCGGATGAATTCCGATGCGCAAGCAAGAGGCTGCAGGGCAAGGCGTGTCTTGGACGGCGCACGCCGCCGAGCGCATGCAGCAGAATGCGTGCGGTCCTGCTTCCTGAATAGCGAGAAAACAAGAAGATAGAGCCGTTTCCGCGAGTCGGAGGAAAGCGCAAATGCGCTGGGTGGGCAAGGATTGGAAGCCCCTCGCGCCGGGGCTGGCGGCGGCGCTCGACGTGGAAGGTAAGAATGCTCGGACGATTGAACCACGTGGCCATCGCTGTTCCTGATCTCGACGCGGCGGGCACGGTCTACCGGGACATGCTCGGCGCCGCGGTCAGCGCGCCACAGGCTTTGCCGCAACACGGCGTGACGGTGGTCTTCGTCGAGATGGGCAACAGCAGGATCGAACTCCTCGAACCGCTGGGCGACGGCTCGCCGATTGCCGCCTTTCTCGAAAGGAACCCATCGGGCGGCATGCACCACATCTGCTATGAAGTCCCGGACCTGCTGGCCGCCCGGGACCGCCTGATCGTCGCAGGCGCCCGCGTGCTCGGCAACGGCGAGCCGAAAACCGGAGCGCACGGCAAACCGGTTCTCTTCCTGCATCCGAGGGATTTTCTCGGCACTCTGGTGGAGCTCGAACAGGCATGAGCTGGATATCCGGCGCGGCCGTGTTCTTCATCATATGGTGGCTGGCGCTTTTCGCGACGCTGCCTTTCGGCCTGAAGACACAGGACGACGATCGGGACGTTACGCTGGGGACCGTGCCGAGCGCCCCGCGGGGGCCTCACATGGGCAAGGCGGTCATTCGAGCAACCGTCCTCGCCATGGCGGTTTTCGGCGCCTTCCTCGTCCTCACGCGTGGACTGGGTCTCAGCTTCAACGACATCCCCCGCGTTGTTCCGGAATTCTGACCCGCGAACTTTGCCGCTCACCCGATCTGTCGGAAGCCCGCCGCAAACCGCTGATCCATGTCAAAAAAAATGCAAGGCTCGAAGCCTTGCAGTTGAACGCGTCCGACCTGTTTCCGGGCTTCCGGCGGCTGCGAGTGACCGCGCCTAGATCGCATCCTCCCAAGACTTTGACCGCGCAGGGAAGGCGGATTGGCTCCCGCTTCCTCGGTTATCGCGGCACATTAGACCAAGCCCGGACAAATTGTCACGCGGTATTTTCCGTCGCTGGCGGGGCGATTGTGCTGCGTTGCAAAATCGTTCGGCACCCTGCTCATCGGCCAGCATCGAGGCGGCGGCGCGGTGAATGGGCGGGTGCGGGCGCGGGTTCCCATCCCGTCACGAAATAGCTATGAAGCGCTTGCATTCGTCTCGCACGCGGAGCCGATTCGGGCGCGCGCCATCACTTCTCCACGACGGAACATTCGATGCGGCTGTCGCGCTATTTCCTGCCTATTCTGAAAGAGAATCCACGCGAGGCCGAGATCGTGTCGCACCGGCTGATGCTGCGCGCCGGCATGATCCGCCAGCAGGCGGCCGGCAGCTTCTCCTTCCTGCCGCTCGGCAAGCGTGTTCTCGACAAGGTTTGCCGCATAGTGCGCGAGGAGCAGGATCGCGCCGGCGCGCTCGAGATCCTGATGCCCACCATCCAGTCGGCGGATCTCTGGCGCGAAAGCGGCCGCTATGAGGATTACGGCAGGGAGATGCTGCGCATCAAGGACAGGCATGAACGCGACATGCTGTTCGGGCCGACCAACGAGGAGATGGTGACCGAGATCTTCCGGTCCTATGTGCGCTCCTACAAGGATCTTCCACTCAACCTCTATCACATACAGTGGAAGTTCCGGGATGAGGTCAGGCCGCGCTTCGGCGTGATGCGCAGCCGGGAATTCCTGATGAAGGACGCCTATTCCTTCGACCTCGATTACGAGGGCGCCAGGGCCGCCTACAACCGCATGTTCGTCGCATATCTGCGCACCTTCACGCGCATGGGTCTCAAGGCCATTCCGATGCGCGCCGATACCGGGCCGATAGGCGGCGACCTCAGCCACGAGTTCATAATCCTGGCCGACACCTGTTCTGTCACCGCGATTTCCTCGACCTGCCCGTGCCCGGTCCCGATACCGATTTCACCGACGACGCGGAAATCGCCGGTATCGTCAAGCGCTGGACCTCTCCCTACGCAGCCACCGACGAAATGCATGACGACAGCGCCTGGGATGCGGTGGCCAAATCCGACAGGCTGTCGGCGCGCGGCATCGAGGTCGGCCACATCTTTCATTTCGGGGAGAAGTATTCGAGGCCAATGGGAGCCAAGGTGACCGGCCCGGAGGGCCGTGACCATTTCGTCTCGATGGGTTCCTACGGCATCGGACCGACGCGGCTGCTCGCCGCGATCATCGAAGCGAGCCATGACGCGGCCGGCATCATCTGGCCCGAGGCGGTGACGCCCTTCGACGTCGCGCTGATCAACATGAAGGCGGGCGACGCTGACTGCGACCGGATCTGCGGGGAAATCGAGCGGGCGCTGGTGGCCGCCGGCAAGGACGTGCTTCACGACGACACCGACCAGAGGCCGGGGGCCAAGTTCGCGACGGCCGATCTGATCGGCCTGCCGTGGCAATTCATCGTGGGACCGCGTGGCGCAGCAGCTGGCGAGGTCGAGATCAAGAACCGCAAGACAGGCGAGCGCGAGACGCTCTCCGTCGCGGCCGCCGCGAGCCGTTTCGGGGCTGTCCTATGAATACGGCCGCCCCCACGCCAGCCGGCGCGGGACCGTTCTCGGCCTTCGAGCGTCTTGTCGCATGGCGCTATCTCAGATCGCGCCGCAAGGAAACGGTGATCTCTGTCATCGCCACCATCTCCTTTCTCGGCATCATGCTCGGAGTCGCCACGCTGATCGTGGTCATGGCGGTCATGAACGGGTTTCGAGCCGAGCTTCTGTCCCGAATCCTGGGCATCAACGGCCATCTGGTCATCCAGCCGATGGACATGCCGCTCGACGACTACGCGGCTATCGCCGAGCGTGTGAACGGCGTTGCCGGCGTCCGCTATGCGATTCCGATGGTCGACGGCCAGGTCCTGGCTTCGGGCGCGATCGGCGCAGGCGTCGGGGCACTGGTGCGCGGCATACGCGGCGCGGATCTGGCCAGGCTCTCGGTGGTGTCCGACAACATCCGGCAGGGCTCACTCGACGGCTTCGACGTCAGCGAGGGGGTGGCGATCGGACAGCGCATGGCCGACGGACTGGGCCTGGCGCTGGGCGACATCATCACGCTGGTCTCGCCCGACGGGGACATCACGCCGATGGGAACGACGCCGCGCGTCAAGGGCTATCCCATCGTCGCCGTCTTCGAGGTCGGCATGTCCGAGTTCGACGCCTCGGTCGTCTTCATGCCGTTCGCAGAGGCGCAGCTCTTCTTCAACCTCGAGGGCCGGGCGCAGACGATCGAGGTGTTCGTCGACGACCCGGACGCCGTCGACCAGTTGCGCCAGCCGGTCGAGACCGCCGCCCAGCGGCCGATCTTTCTCTCCGACTGGCGGCAGCGGAACCAGACCTTCTTTTCGGCGCTGCAGGTCGAGCGCAATGTCATGTTCATGATTCTCACGCTGATCGTGCTGGTGGCGGCGCTGAACATCATCTCCGGCCTGATCATGCTGGTGAAGGACAAGGGCCGCGACATCGCCATCCTGCGCACCATGGGGGCCTCGCGGGGCGCGATTCTGCGCATCTTCCTGATGACCGGCGCAGCAATCGGCGTCACCGGCACCGTCGCCGGCGTTCTGCTCGGCATCGTCATCTGCCTGAACGTCGAATCGATCCGGCAGTTCTTCTCATGGGTATCCGGCGTCGTGCTGTTCAACCCGGAACTCTATTTCCTCAGCCAGCTCCCCGCCAAGATGGATGTCAGGGAGACGCTCTCCGTGGTGCTGATGGCGCTCGGACTTTCCTTTCTGGCGACGATCTTCCCGGCCTGGCGGGCGGCAAGGCTCGATCCGGTCGAAGCGCTGAGGTACGAGTGAGCGGGACGATCATCGAACTCAAGGGCGTCGAGCGCCACTACCTTCAGGGATCGCGCAAGCTCACCATCCTCTCCGGAGCGGATTTCTCGCTGGTGCCGGGCGAGATGGTGGCGCTGGTGGCGCCCTCCGGGGCTGGCAAGTCGACCCTGCTTCACACCGCCGGCCTTCTGGAGCGGCCCGACGCGGGAGACGTCTTTCTCGACGGACGCGCCTGCGGGCGGCTCTCGGATGACGAGCGCACCGCCATCCGCCGCAACGACATCGGCTTCGTCTATCAGTTCCACCATCTGCTGCCGGAGTTCTCGGCTCTCGAGAACATCGTCATGCCGCAGATCATCAGGGGGCTTCCGCTCGCGGAAGCCGAGGCGCGGGCCGGGCAGCTCCTCGAGTACATGCAGATTGGCCAGCGCGCCCACCACCGGCCGTCGGAGCTGTCAGGGGGCGAGCAGCAGCGCGTGGCCATAGCCCGGGCCGTGGCGACCGCCCCCCTGGTGCTGCTCGCCGACGAGCC
>JAJFMR010000009.1 GCA_020696915.1 Rhizobiaceae bacterium
GACGCGATCACGCTCCGGCCGGAAGACACTTTCGAGAATCCGTCGCACTATCTCGGCATCATGACTGGGCGCACCAAGCTGGTGACGGCCGAAACGGACGACCAGCTGCGCGAGGTTGCCGACTATCTGTGGGGCATGGCGCTGTCGATCGAGGACGGCGACCTGACGGATGCGGAGCGGCGGCTTCGGCAGGCCCAGGAGGCGCTGAAGGAGGCACTGGAGAACGGCGCTTCCGACGAGGAGATCGATCGGTTGATGGCCGAGCTGCGCGAGGCCATGAACGAATTCCTGCGCGAGTTTGCCGAGCGGGCGATGAAGAACCAGGATCTCGCGCAGCAGATGCCGCAGAACGGCCAGGAAATGCGGCAGAGCGACTTGCAGCGCATGCTTGACCAGATCGAGGACCTCGCCAAGTCCGGGAATCGCGACCAGGCCCGTGATCTGCTGTCGCAGTTGCAGGACATGATGAACAATCTGCAGGCCGGCCGCATGCAGCGGGGCCAGAGCGGCGAGCAGAACTCCGAGATGCGCCAGCAGATGGACAAGCTCGGCGAGATCATGCGGCGGCAGCAGGAGATGATGAACGAGACGTTCCGCCTCGACCAGATGCAGCGCGGACAGAATCAACGTGGCGAGCAGGGCGAGGGCCAGCAGGGCGAGGGCCAGCAGGGCGAAGGCCAGCCCATGACGCCCGAGGAATTCGCCGAGGCGCTGAAGCAGCTGCAGCAGGGGCAGGGACAGCTGCAGGGGGAACTGGAAGGGCTCATGAAAGGCCTCGAAGGCATGGGAGTCCAGCCGGGCGAGGGCTTTGGCGACGCCGGCGAGGCGATGGGCGAGGCCGAGGGCTCGCTTGGCCGCGGCGAAGGCGGCCGTGCCGTGGGCGAGCAGGGACGCGCGCTGGAGGCTTTGCGGCGCGGCGCCCAGGACATGATGCAGCAGTTGCAGGCCATGCAGGGGGATCAGGGCGGCAGCGGCGAGGGCGGCCGGCAGCGCAATGCGGACCGCGACCCGCTCGGGCGGCCGCGTGCGACGACGGGGCCGGATTTCGGCGACTCCGTCCAGGTTCCCGATGAGATCGATGTGCAGCGTGCCCGCCAGATCCTCGAAGCGATCCGCAAACGGCTGGGCAACGCACTCAGCCCCGAACTGGAGCGCGACTATCTCGAACGGCTCCTGGAGCTGAAATAGGCGCTGCCGGGTTTGGGGAAACGCGACGAGAATTCAGCAGGTCTTCCGCGAAGTCGAGATCGGCCAAGGCTTACCGCGGCCAAGGCATGCTCGGCGGGCGGCCACTTTCGATCGCCAGCGCTCTGAACACTTTTCTGCGCTTGCCCTCCCAATTCTCGTGAGAAAACCGACTCACCTCAGGTGGCCATGCCGGCCGCCTTGGCCAGCTCCAGATCCCTTGCCATGAAGCGCTGGAAGGCCGGGCGCTCGGTCAGCCGTTGCAGGTAGGCCCGAAAGACCGGCCTGTCCGGCAACACTTTCAGTACGTCGAGCGCGTAGTGAATGCCTGATCCGAACTGAGTGTCGGCAGCGCTGAAGGCTCCGCCCGCAATATACGGCCGCGTGGACAGCAGTCGGTCGACGTGCCTGACCATGTCGTCGAAGGCGCCGAAAGAGAAGTTGTTGGGCTCGTAGGTCCAGCCTTGCGCGCGGGCGGCGACCGCCGGATCGAAAACGGAATCGGCGTAGATGAGGGCCGACAGGAACGCCGCGCGCGAACTGTCGCCGGGCGCCGGGACGAGCCCGGCCTCGGGGAACCTTTCTCCGAGATACAGGCAGATCGCCGCCCGCTCGGTGACGATTGTGCCGTCCACGTCGACCGCCGGGACCTTCTTGTTCGGCTGGATGTCGCGGTAGCTTTCCGGGACGCTGCCGCGGATATCGATCGTCACGAGTTCGTAACTCACCGCCAGCTCCTCCAGCAGCCAGAGAATGCCCGACGACCGCGACCACGGTGCATGGTAGAATCTCAGCATCTGTCACTCCGTGTCTCTTGTGAGGGAAAGCGCAACGTAGCAGGTTTCTCCTGCCATCTTAGGTCAGGTGATCCGTCGGGACCGGCGTTCGTGTCCGCGGGGAGGTGGCCCATGGCCGCGTGGCCCTTCCGCCTTGAACCCGGCGGCACTGCCGTATATGGGCACTGACAGATGCTCGAACGGCGTGACAGTTACGATCACCTCTTCCGCGATTTCCGCTGGGTGATTCCGGATCGTTTCAACATCGGGACGGCGGTTGCCGATCGTTGGGCGGCCAGGGAGCCGCAGCGGACCGCTTTGTTGGATTACCGCGTCGACGGCGCACCGCGCCGCCTCAGCTACGGCGAACTCGCGGCGCAGTCCGACGCGCTGGCCACCGGCATGCAGGCGCACGGCGTTCGACGCGGCGACCGCGTCGCGCTGCTGCTTTCGCAATCCTTCGAAGCGGCGATCGCCCATGTCGCGATCTACAAGCTCGGAGCGATAGCCGTCCCGCTGTCGCTGCTGTTCGGCGTCGAGGCGCTGGAATACCGGCTGCATGCGGCGGGCGCGAAGGCGGTCGTCACCAATGCGGCCGGTCGGGCAAGGCTGGCCATGATCGAAGCTCGCCTGCCGGAGCTGCAGCTCGTCGTATCGACCGAGGGTGCGGCCGGCGGCGCCGTGGAATTCCAGAAGCTCGTCGCCGACCATCGCGGCGGTTTCACAAGCGTGCCGACCGCTCCGGACGATCCGGCGATGATGATTTTCACATCCGGCACCACCGGGCCGCCGAAAGGCGCGCTGCATGGGCATCGGGTGCTGCTCGGACATCTTCCCGGCGTGCAGATGCCGCACGAGTTCCTGCCGCAGCCGGGCGACCTGCTGTGGACGCCTGCCGACTGGGCGTGGGCCGGAGGGCTCCTCAACGTGCTGCTGCCGGGGCTCTATTTCGGTGTGCCGGTGATTGCCGGCCGCTCGGAAAAGTTCGACGCGGAAGCGGCGCTGGTGCTCGCCGAGAAGATGCGGGTCCGGAACGCCTTCATTCCGCCGACGGCGCTGAGGATGCTGAAAGGCGTTCCCGACATCGCCAGGCGTTTCCGGCTCGAACTGCGCAGCATAGGCTCGGGAGGCGAATCGCTCGGACGTGAAACGCTTGAGTGGGGACGCGAGGCGTTTGGCCTGACGATCAACGAGTTCTACGGCCAGACGGAGTGCAATCTCGTGTTGTCGTCATGCACCGCAATCGGGGTGAGCCGGCCCGGCGCCATAGGCCGCGGCGTTCCCGGGCACGAGGTGGCGATCATCGATCCCTCGGGCCGTCCGGCAAGGCCGGGCGATACCGGAATGATCGCGGTGCGCCGTCCCGACCCGGTGATGTTCCTGGAATACTGGAACGACAGAAAGGCGACCGCGGCGAAGTTCATCGGTGACTGGATGACCACCGGTGACCAGGGGGTCGAGGACGAGGACGGTTACATCACCTTCTTCGGGCGCGACGACGACGTCATTACCTCCTCCGGCTTCCGCATCGGCCCCGGCGAGATCGAGGACTGCCTGACCGGGCATCCCGCGGTTGCCCTCGCGGCGGCTGTCGGCAAGCCAGACGAGCTGCGCACCGAGATCGTCAAGGCCTATGTCGTGCTCAAGGACGGACGGGCCGGGTCGCCGGCGCTCGCCGAGGACATCAGCGCATGGGTCCGCGAGCGGCTGTCAGCGCACGAATATCCGCGCGAGGTCGAATTCGTGGAGTCGATGCCGCTGACGACGACGGGAAAAGTCGTCCGGCGCATCTTCCGCGACCGGGCGAGGCAGGAAGCTGCAACGCGTTGACGTGGAGTCTCTTTGCGGTCCGGCAACGTCCTGGTGATCGGCCGGAGACGCGAAAAAATTGAACTCGAGCCATAAATCGCTATATCTGCAACTAAGCCGCGCATCAAACAAACGCGGCGGGAAGGAACAGGCAGTGTCCGAATCCGGTCAGAACATCATGCAAAAAGCCGAATCCCGTTTCCTCGAAACGCAAAAGAAGACCGCCGAACGCAACAAGGCCATGGCCGAATACCAGTCGGAGGCAAAGGCTCGCGCGATAAAGACCGCCAAGCTCAGGGAACTGCGGCTGGCCAAGGAGGAGGCCGATCGCGTCGCGGAACTCGAGGCTGAAGCTGCAAAGCCGAAGCGCAAACCCCGGAGCGCGAAGGCCGCCAAGCCGGCCTGACGTCACGACGCGGACGCAGCACCGCCCAGAGCGCCGCCGGGCGACGGTCACCGCAGGGCCGTCAGACCCGATCGCCGGGCGAACGCTTATCGTACTCGAGCACCGATGCCTGAACCGATCCGGAGCCTTATGCGAAGGCGCCGTGGCAGTGCTTGTATTTCTTGCCTGAGCCGCAAGGGCAGGGCTCGTTGCGGCCCACGCGGCCCCAGGAGGCCGGGTTCTTCGGATCCCGGTCCTCGGCCGCAACGACGCGCGGGGCAGTAGCCAGAGCCACGCCGCCGTCGCCGTCCCCGAAATCATCGTCGCCGGTGGTGCCGTCGATGTGATGCCCGTATCCTTCGGGAGCTTGGGGCGGCGGTGCCTCGGCGGCCTCGCGCACGAGCTCGACCCGCATCAGTTGAGCGGTCACCGCCTGGCGCAGATTGCCGAGCATCGCCTGGAAGAGCTCAAACGCCTCGCCCTTGTACTCGTTGAGCGGATCACGCTGGCCATAGCCACGGAATCCGACCACCGAGCGCAGGTGATCAAGATTGACGAGATGCTCGCGCCACAGATGATCGAGCGTCTGCAGGAGGACGGACCGCTCCACATAGGTCATTACCTCGGGTCCGAAGCGCCCGGCGCGGTCGGCTGCGGCGGCATCGGCGGCAGCCGTGATGCGATCACGCACCTCTTCCTCCGCAATCCCTTCTTCCTTGACCCAATCGTCAACGGGCAGATCGAGATTGAGGTTGACCCGAACGCCCTCCTTCAGTCCGTCGGCGTCCCACTGCTCGGCATAGGCGTTTTCCGGAATATGCTTTGCGACGAGGTCGTCGATCACGTCCTGACGCATTTCGGCTACCGTCTCCGTGAGGTTCTCGCCTTCCATCAGGTTGATGCGCTGCTCGAAGACGACCTTGCGCTGGTCGTTCATCACGTCGTCGAATTTGAGGAGGTTCTTGCGGATGTCGAAATTCCGTGCCTCGACCTTCTTTTGCGCCTTTTCGAGCGCCTTGTTGATCCAGGGGTGGATGATCGCCTCGTCTTCCTTGAGGCCGAGGGTCTTCAGCATGCCGTCCATGCGCTCCGAGCCGAAGATGCGCATCAGGTCGTCCTGCAGCGACAGGTAGAACTTCGACCGGCCCGGGTCGCCCTGGCGGCCCGAGCGGCCCCTGAGCTGATTGTCGATGCGCCGCGATTCATGCCGTTCGGTGGCAAGCACATAGAGGCCGCCCGCGGCGATCGCTGCCTCCTTCAGCCGCTGGACGTCTTCACGTATCGCCTTTTCACGAGCGTCGCGCTCGGGGCCGGCCGGCACATCGCGCAGCTCCTCGGCTATGCGCATGTCGGCATTGCCGCCGAGCTGGATGTCGGTTCCGCGGCCGGCCATGTTGGTTGCGATGGTGATGGCGCCGGGTTTGCCCGCCTGCGCGACGATTGCAGCCTCGCGCTCGTGATGGCGGGCGTTGAGCACCTCGAAGCCGGTGAAGCCGTCCTTGCGAAGGCTCTCCGCCAGCTGCTCGGACTTCTCGATCGAGGTGGTGCCGACCAGCATCGGCTGTCCCTTGGCGTTGGCCTCGCGGATGTCGCGGACAATCGCCTTGTATTTTTCCTCGACCGTCCGGTAGACCTCGTCGTCCTCGTCGACACGGATAACCGGCAGGTTGGTCGGTACCTCGGTGACGTCGAGATTGTAGATGTTGCCGAACTCCTCGGCCTCCGTCGCTGCCGTGCCGGTCATTCCGGCGAGCTTGGCGTACATGCGGAAGTAGTTCTGGAAGGTGATCGAGGCGAGTGTCTGGTTTTCCGGCTGGATGGCGACGTGCTCCTTGGCTTCCAGTGCCTGGTGCAGCCCTTCGGAATAGCGGCGGCCAGGCATCATGCGTCCGGTGAACTCGTCGATGATGACGATTTCGCCGTTGCGCACGATGTAGTCCTTGTCCTTCTGGAACAGCCGGTGCGCCTTCAGCGCATTGTTGACGTGATGCACGATGGCCACGTTCTCGACGTCGTAGAGCGATTCGCCCTTCAGATGGCCTGCCGCACGCAGCAGGTTCTCCAGCTTCTCGGTGCCTTCCTCGGTAAAGGTGGAGGTGCGCTGTTTCTCATCGACCTCGTAGTCAGCAGCCCCCAGCTGCAGGATGAAGGCATCGATCGTGTTGTACATTTCCGACCGGTCCTCGAGCGGTCCCGAAATGATGAGGGGCGTACGAGCCTCGTCGATCAGAATGGAATCGACCTCGTCGACGATCGCGTAATTGTGACCGCGCTGCACCATCTGGGCGCGTTCGTACTTCATGTTGTCGCGAAGGTAGTCGAAGCCGAATTCGTTGTTGGTGCCGTAGGTCACGTCGCAGCCATAGGCGGCGCGGCGCTGCTCGTCGGTGAGGCCGTGCACGATGACGCCGACGCTCAGGCCGAGAAACCTGTAAATGCGGCCCATCCATTCGGAATCGCGGGTGGCGAGATAGTCGTTGACGGTGACCACGTGCACACCGTTTCCCGACAGCGCGTTCAGGTAGACCGGAAGCGTGGCGACCAGTGTCTTGCCCTCGCCGGTACGCATCTCGGCTATGCCGCCACCGTGCAGAACCATGCCGCCGATCAGCTGCACGTCGAAGGGCCGCATGCCGAGCACGCGGCGCGCCGCTTCGCGGACAGTCGCAAAGGCAGGGACTAGAAGGTCGTCAAGGGTGGCACCGTTGGCGAGCTCCGCCCTGAACTGGCCGGTACGGGCGGCCAGTTCGTCGTCGGAGAGCGCGGCAAGCTCGGTCTCCATGGCGTTGATCGCCTCGACCGTCGGCAGCGTCGCCTTGACGCGGCGGTCGTTGGAGGAGCCGAATATCTTCCGGGCAAGCCCGCCGAGACTGACCATCCAGTGGTCCTTTCATAGAGCATCTGGCCGGCAGGGCGCCGGCGGAACCCGCCATCACCGAAATCTGGGGCAGATTCAAACGACGAAAGCGCCCGGAAAAACGGTTCTGGACGCAACGGCGAAGGACAGATAAGAGGGGTCACAACCGATGTCAACGCTGCGGAAATGCGGCATGCAACGCCCGAATCCGCTGGCTGGACGGCCGCCTCGAGGGCGTCCCCGACTTTCCCGACCGGAGTTTTGTTCAGATGTACAGACCGTTTCGACGCAGGCCGCTGGCCACAGTCGCGCTTCCCCTCTTTGCCCTGGTTTTCATTGCCGGCGCCGTCGCGCAGGAAACCGCTCCCGCACCAACTGCACCTCAGACTGACACCGCACCGGCTGCACCGCAGGCCGAAACGGCACCGGCGGCTGCTCCCGATCCCGCGGCAGTCGTGGCCACCATCGCCGGCGAGCCGGTGACGGAAGCAGATTTGGCGCTCGCCGAGGGCGAACTCGGCCAGCAGTTCGCGCAGCTGCCGCCCGAACAGCGCCGCGCGGCGGCGCTTTCGGCGGTCATCGAGATCCGCCTGCTCGCCGCACAGGCGGTCGAGAAGGGGCTCGACAAGGACACCGATTTCCAGCGGCGATCCGCTTTCCTGCAGGAGCGTGCGCTGCACAGCGAACTGGTCGACAAGGAAATTGCCGACAAGGTCACCGACGAGGAGATCCGGGCGCGGTACGACAAGCAGATTTCGGAGACGCCGCCGGTCAATGAGGTCAAGGCCCGCCACATCCTGGTGAAGACCGAAGCCGAGGCCCTGGATATCATCAAGCAGCTCGACGGGGGCGCCAAGTTCGAGGATCTGGCCAGCCAGCACACCACCGATCCGAGCGGCAAGACGACCGGCGGCGACCTCGGTTACTTCGGACCTGGCCAGATGGTGCCGGAATTCGAGACGGCTGCCTTCGCGCTCGACATCGGCACCTACACGAAGGCACCGGTGCAGTCGCAGTTCGGGTTTCACGTCATCAAGGTCGAGGACAAGCGTGCCCAGCAGCCGCCGGCCTTCGAGCAGGTGCGCGACCAGGTCCGCTCCGTCGTCTTCCGCGAAAAGTACTTCGCCCTCGTCAAGCAGATCCGCGACTCCGCCACCGTCGAAATTGCCGATCCGGAGCTGAAGAAGGCAATCGACCAGATGGACGCGCAGTAGCAACAGGCTGTCGGTTCGTCAGGACGCGGAGCCGGGAACCTTTCCCTACCGATGGATGCAGACCTCGCCGAATTCGTGGAGACTTCGTTCGGCTCGGTGTGGGCGGTCGAGACGCTGCTCTTCCTCCGTCGCGAGCGGGAGCGGAGCTGGACATACGAGGAACTCGTCCAGCAACTCAGGAGCAGCGATGCAGTGGTCACCGAAGCGGCCGAGCGTCTGGTAGTGTCGGGGCTGCTGACCGCCGATGAAAACGGCGCCGTTCGCTACGCCCCGGCGTCCCCCGATCTCGAGCGGCTTGCCGACCGGCTGGAAGCCGAATACGGCAAGGCGCCGTCCGCCGTCCGGCGCATGATCGTGCAGACGCCGCTCAGCAAGCTCAGAAGCTTTGCGGACGCTTTCAAGGTGACCAGGACATGACCGCGGAAATCATCAAATCCGCGATCTACGTACTGTGTCTGGCCACCAGTGGCGCCTGCGCCTACCTGCTGTTCCAGGGCTATCTTCGCAGTTCCACCCGGCTCTTGCTGTGGAGCGGGCTCTGCTTCGCACTCCTGGCCGTGAACAGTCTCATCGTGGTCCTGGACATCCTGGTGCTTGCCGGCGTCGACCTGCAGACATACCGGCATGGCGCGGCGCTGCTCGCCGTCGGCACGCTGATCTTCGGCCTGGTCTGGGAAACGGACTGAAGCTCATGCGAGACTTCCTCTCTGGCGCCATCTCGATGGGTTTCCTGGTGTCGGGACTGTTTTTCCTGCGTTTCTGGTCGCGCACGCGAGATCCGTTGTTTGCGGCGTTTGCGGCAGCTTTCGCCATGCTGGCCGCCAACCAGCTGCTGCTGACGGTGATCAGGGCGCCGGCCGAGGAGCGCAGTTGGGTATTCCTGCTCAGGCTGGCAGCGTTCGCGATCATACTCGTGGCGATAGTCGCAAAGAACTGGCGCCGGCGGTAGTCCAGAGAGAGGCGGGTGTCTCGATCGCCGCCGGAAAGCAATCCCGTCACTTTCCCGCACCGCGCCGACCTTCGTCGCCCTTGCAGCGCCCCGGCCGATGAGGCAAACGAAGCTTCTCCCCGCCAGCGCATTACCGAGGCTACATGTCCGCTACCGTTTCGCCGCTCGCCCCCCGACAGTACCCGGACATGCCTGCCATCGAGGGTGTCCGCATCGCAACGGCCGAGGCCGGGATCAAATACCGGAACAGGACGGATCTGCTGGTCATGACCTTCGACGCCGGGACTGAAGTCGCGGGTGTCCTTACCCGGTCGCAATGCCCGTCGGCGCCCGTCGACTACTGCCGCCGCAATCTTCCCGGGGGCAGCGCACGGGTGCTCGTGGTCAATTCGGGCAATGCCAACGCTTTTACCGGGAGAAAGGGAAGGGAATCGACCGACATCACCGGCAAGGCGGCCGCCGATGCGACGGGCTGCCTGCCCGCCGAGGTGTTTCTCGCCTCCACCGGCGTCATCGGCGAACCGCTCGACGCCGGCCGCTTCTCGCATCTTCTCGCCGGATTGGTGAGGGCCGGCCGCCCCGACCGGTGGAAGGATGCCGCCCTCGCCATCATGACCACCGACACCTATCCCAAGCTTTGCACCGTGACGGCACGTCTGGGCGACACAGTCGTGACGATCAACGGCATTGCCAAGGGATCGGGAATGATCGCCCCGGACATGGCCACGATGCTTTCCTTCGTGGCCACGGACGCGCCGATTGCCGCGCCGGTCTTGCAAGGCCTGCTTTCGGCAGGCGTCGGGAAGACCTTCAATTCGATCACCGTCGACGGCGACACCTCGACCAGCGATACGCTGCTTTTCTTTGCCACAGGCGCGGCAGCCGCCCGGGGAGCTCCGCGGATCGAGGATGCGGACGATCGCCGGCTTGCCGGCTTCCGCCGGGCGCTCAACCGGCTGCTGCAATCGCTGGCGCGGCAGGTCGTGCGCGACGGCGAGGGCGCGCGCAAGGAAGTGGAGATCACCGTGGAAGGCGCGAGGTCGGCGCGGTCGGCCAGGAAAATCGCCCTTTCGATTGCAAATTCGCCTCTCGTCAAGACGGCCCTCGCCGGCGAGGACGCCAATTGGGGACGCGTGGTCATGGCGGTGGGAAAGGCCGGTGAGCCGGCCGACCGCGATCGCCTCTCCATCTGGTTTGGCGACAACCGCCTGGCATTCCAGGGCGAGCGCGACCCAGCCTATTCCGAAGCCGAAACATCAGCCTATATGAAACGGGAGCGGATCGGCATACGCGTCGACATCGGGCTCGGCCGCGGCAAGGCGACGGTATGGACCTGCGACCTGACCAAGGAGTACGTCGCGATCAACGGCGACTACCGAAGCTGATGGCGGAGATGCTGTCCAGAACGGAGGAACTGGCCACGGTCCGACGCTTCGAGGCAGCCGGCTTTCGCGCCTGGCCGGCAGCCTCCGTCCATTATGACGGCACCTGGCTGACGCGACTGACGGCCGGCTACCCCGCCAAACGGCTGAATTCGGTCAATCCCCTCGATCCCGACGACGTGCGCGACCTGCCCCAGCGCATCGCGCAGGCCGAGCGCCGCTTCGAGACCTGCGGCCGGAAGCTCACCTTCAGGTTGTCGCCACTTGCCGGACGGGCGATCTCGCGGCATCTCGACGGCGAAGGCTGGGAGCACTTTTCGGAATCGCTGGTCATGGGCCTTCCCCTCGAGGGGCAGGAGGCCGTGCACGGCGCCATCGATCAGATTCCGCTGAAGGACCTGACCCGCTTCGTGGACGCGGCGGTGAGGACACAACGGCTCGACCCGGCGCTGCGTGCCGGCCTGTCCGAGGTCATCGGCGCAATCCAGCCGGAGGTCGGGCTGTTCGTGATCGAGCACCAGGAGACTGCCGTGGCCAGCGCAATCTGCGTCCATGACGGCGACCTGGCCGGCCTCTTTGAAATCGCCACCGATCCCGCCGAACGCGGCAAGGGATTGGGCCGCCGGATCGTGCTCTCGGCCCTCAAATGGGCTCGCTTGCGCGGCGCCCGCCAGGCATGGCTGCAGGTCGAGGCCGACAATCGGCAGGCGCTGCGCCTTTACGAGGCCATCGGCTTCAGCGAAATCTACCGCTACCATTACCGTCGCCCGGCGGCTGCATGAGCCTGCAGCCGCAAGCCAGGCGGATCCTGCTGGTCGCCGCAGTCGCGCTGGTCGACCCGGACGGCCGCGTGCTTCTCGCGCAGCGGCCCGAAGGAAAGCCGCTGGCCGGCCTATGGGAGTTCCCCGGCGGCAAGGTGGAGCCTGGTGAAACGCCGGAGGAGACGCTGCTGCGCGAATTGCGCGAGGAAATCGGCATCGAGACGAAAACCGCCTGCCTGGCGCCGCTGACATTTGCCAGCCACGCCTACGAGGATTTCCATCTCCTGATGCCACTCTTTGTCTGTCGACGCTTCTGGGGGACGCCGCGGACAATCGAGGTGCAGGCGCTGAAATGGGTGCGGCCGCGCCAGCTGCGCGACTATCCCATGCCCCCCGCCGACGAGCCTCTCATCCCGTTCCTGATCGATCTGCTTTGAGGCCGGATCTGCCTGGGGAGCGGCCTTTCCGTCTTCCCGTCGTCGTTAATCCATCGTTCATGCCATCATGAAAAACTGCAGAACGATCGGGTTAGCCGAAACCCTCGGGGGAGTTGTCGCATGCAACGCCAGGACAAGATCGACGTGCTCGGCACCGAACGTTTTTCGATGCCGGACAAGGGACCGGGAACCGGAGGGCTCGCAATGGCCCTGCTTCTGGGTTCGGCGGCAATAGCGCTGGCGCTGGTCCTGCCGCCGATCGCCGAAAGGCTCATCCGCCCGCAATCCACGAGGCCTCGACCCGACGATCACCGGGTCCACCGAAAACCAGGCGTACTACACGATACGCCGCAGCATCCTGCAGCCTTCGCCGGATTCCGTCTGCATCATTCGCGCCAACGGGCAGCGGAGCGGCGATTGCTGACCCCGGCACCCCTGGCGGTTCAACCATCTGACTGACCCGGGACTTTTTGGCTCGCGGTTCAGCCGCCGTTAACACTGTCTTGTTAACTTTTCTTAATGTGTGACGCCTAACATCCGCTTGAAGGGTGGATGTGCTCATGCAACGCTTGCTCCGCGAATTCCTGCACGACCAGACGGGTGCCACGGCAATCGAGTACGGGCTCATCGTGGCCGTGCTGTCGCTGGCGATCGTGGGCGGCGTCGGCCAGGCGGCGAACGCGCTGGTGTTTCTTTGGAGCGACAACAACAGCCGGCTGGTGCAGGCTTTCAACTAGGCCCCTTTCCCCCGCCGGCCTCACCCAGAATCTTCGCGAGCGACACGTTCGCAGAGCCCGGCTTCAACGGCTTTGGCTGCGAGGAGTCCGGCGCCCAGCCCGACAGCCACACAAAAGAGAACGTCGCCCTTACCCGGCCATCCGGATCCGAAAACCGCTGCCGATAGATTTCGTCGGCTCGTGCAAAGAAGCCCCGCGTCGCCGGACGTCGCAAGCGGGCGAGCAGTGCATTCGCAGCACCCATTGCGCGCAAGTCCGCGAGCAATTGCCACGGAGAGGCATAGCGAACCGTCAGCGTATCGACATCAGCCACCGGCAGCGCGAAGCCGGCTCGCTGGAGAAGGGCCCCGCCATCCCGGACGTCGGCGAAGGGGCTTACCCTGGGGCTTGCGCCGCCAAGCAGCTCCATTTCGGCGGCGAGCAGGCTCTCTCTCAGTTCGCCAAGCGTGCCGCCGCCCAGCATGGTCCCCAGAAACAGGCCATCGGGCCGTAGCGCCCGGCGGATCTGGATCAGCATGCCGAGCACGTCGTTCTCGTCATGCAGCGACAGCAACGAAACGGCAAGGTCGACGCTCTGCGGGTCGAGCGGAATATGCCCGGGCATCCCCACCACGCCCTCGTCATCGCCGAGGAAAGCGGCGTCTGCCTCGACTCTCAAGACGTGCTGGGCCTTGCCGGACGCAAGGACCGCGTCCCTTGCGGCTGGTGTCACGCAAAACAGCGCCGCCGCCTTCGCGAAAATCCGCTGTACCGCGGCGAGCCGCTCGCCGAGTTCATCGGCGGCGCGCGCCATGAGGAAGTCGGCGCCCGGCGCGGCGCGCGCCAATGCCCTTCGCCTGCGCCAGGCCAGCAGCTCGCTATCGAAGATCGGTTGCATCGTTCGTTCCGACAGTATCGGGTTGGCGGGCGGCGCGCTCGCCTTCCTCCTGATGGAGCTATTCCAGCAAGGTTGTATAGCGGGTTTGCGTCCGGAATTGCGAGAGAACGGAAATGCTCTATCGTGAGACCCCGACCGCAAAGGGGCAGGGGATGGTCGCTTTCAGGAATCTCGCTTCGCAGGCGCTGGCGCTGTCGGGAAATCTTCTGTTCCCGCCCGTTTGTGCCGGTTGTCGGCGGCAGGTCTCCGAGCCCGGGGCGCTATGCGGCGAGTGCTGGCCCCAGCTTCGCTTCCTCGAGAAGCCGTGGTGCGCGGTGATGGGTACGCCGTTCCGGCATGACATGGGTGACAATTTTCTTTCCGCCGAAGCGATTGCAGAACCACCTCCCTTCGAGCGGGCGCGTGCGGCGGTCGTCTATTCGGGAGTTGCGCGACAGCTGGTTCAGGGCCTCAAGTACAACGATCGCACCGACCTTGCCGTCTCCATGGCACGCTGGATGGTCAGGGCTGGAGCCGAGCTGATCGACGACGCGGCGGTAATCGTTCCGGTGCCGCTGTTCTGGCGGCGTTTCTTCTTCCGACGCTTCAACCAGGCCGCCGAACTGGGTCGCGCCATTGCTTCATTGAGCGGCCGGTCGTTCTCGCCTGGTGCGGTACGGCGGGCGAAGCCCACCCGCCGGCAGGTCGGCCTGTCGGCTACGGAACGTCAGGACAATGTGCGCGCCGCCTTCCTGGTGCCGGCGGAGCACGAAATCGACGTGAGAGGCCGTCGGGTGCTCCTCGTCGACGATGTCTATACGACCGGGGCGACGGCATTCGCGGTGACAAAGGCGTTGAAGAAGGGCGGAGCGAGCGCGGTCGATGTGCTCACCTTCGCCCGTGTTCTGCCGGGGGACTTCCGGGCCGACGACCAGGACCTTATATAGACTGCGACAAAGCGGTCCTACGATTCACGATTCATGGTCGACGTCACCATCTATACGCGCATGATGTGCGGCTACTGCATGGCCGCCAAGCGGCTGCTCGACCGCAAGGGCGTGGCCTATGTCGAGCGCGACGCCAGTTTCTCGCCGGAACTGCGCGGGGAGATGATCTCGCGGTCCAACGGGCGCACCACCTTTCCGCAGATCTTCATCGGCACCCATCATGTCGGCGGCTCGGACGAGTTGCACGAACTGGAGCGGCTCGGCAAGCTGGATGGCCTGCTCGCACAATCGGAAAGTGCTGGGGACTGATCATGGGAATTTTCACCGCCGCCGCAATCCAGATGCGATCGGGCACCGATCCGACGCGCAATGCGGCCGACTTCGAGGATCTGGTGCGCGAGGCCGCACGGGCAGGGGCCGTCTATGTGCAATCGCCCGAAATGACCGGCGCCGTCGTCCGCGACAGTAAGGCGCGGTCGCTTGCCTTCAAGTCCGAGGAACTCGACGTGACTGCCATCGCGGCGGCCAGGCTTTCGGCCGAACTCGGCATTTTTCTGCATGTCGGTTCGACGGCCATTGTCAGGCCAGACGGCAAGCTCGCCAATCGAGCAATGCTTTATTCGCCAGAGGGCGCCCTGATCGCCCGCTACGACAAGATCCACATGTTCGACGTGGATCTGGACAATGGCGAGAGCTGGCGCGAATCGGCTGCCTACGAGCCCGGCACGCAGGCGGTGGTCTGCGATCTCGGCATGGCCCGGCTCGGACTGGCGGTCTGCTACGATCTCCGGTTTCCGCAATTGTTCCGCGCCGAAGCAATCGCGGGAGCCGACATCCTCACCGTTCCCGCCGCCTTCACCCGCCAGACCGGCAAGGCGCACTGGCACGTTCTGTTGCGCGCCCGGGCGATCGAGAACGGCGCCTTCGTCGTGGCTGCCGCGCAGGGCGGGCTGCATGAGGATGGCCGAGAGACGTTCGGTCACTCGCTGATCATCGACCCGTGGGGCAGGATTCTCGCTGAAGCCGATCACGACCGGCCCGCCGTCGTTCTCGCCGAGATCGACACGGCCGCATCGGCCGAAGCGCGGAGCAAGATACCCAATCTGAGGAACGCTCGGGATTTCGCTGTGGCGACGCAACGCACGCCGCAGCTTCGGGGAGCGGCATCTTGATCCGGTTTTCGCTCATCTGCCGGGATGATCACACGTTCGAGGCCTGGTTCCGAAGCAACGACGATTTCGAGGCTCAACGAAAGCGTGGCTTCGTGGAATGCCCGTCCTGCGGCTCCAACACGGTCGAGAAGGCGCTGATGGCGCCCGCCGTCTCGACCGGCCGCAAGCGTGAGAAGATGGCTCTCGCCATGGGCGAGACGCAGAAACGCGCGCTGGCCGAACTAAAGGCGTTGTCGCAGAAGATGCGCGAGAATGCCGACTATGTCGGGGACAAGTTCGCCGAGGAGGCCCGCAAGATCCACTTCGGCGAGACCGATCCACGAGGCATCTATGGCGAAGCGACGCCCCATGAAGCGAAGAGCCTCGCGGAAGACGGCGTCGATTTCATGCCCATTCCCGTGTTCCCCGAGGAGCGGAACTAGAGGCGGCGCACGATCGCCGTTCCGCTGGCGCGCACGCCAGCAGTGCGCCGAAGATCGCGGCCCTCCATCCAGTCCGACGCGGTAGATGCGCGCGATGAACTCCGTCTGGAACTCTCCCGCGTGGCTGCTGATCGTCACCGGCAGCCTGCTCGGGCTGACCCTGCCGTTCGGCAAGCTTTCCGCCGAGGCCGGCGTGCCGCCCGCCGTGTGGGCCCTGCTCGTCTCCGCGGGAACGGGCCTCGTTCTCGTCACCGCGCTTCTGGCCAGCGGCGCACGGCTGCGGCTCGATGCCCACAGGCTCCGCTATTTCATCGTCACTGCCGCGATTTCCTATGCCGTTCCGAACCTCCTGATGTTTTCGGCCATGCCGCATCTCGGCGCTGGCCATACCGGCATCATGTTCACTCTGTCGCCGGTCATCACGCTGCTTCTGTCGCTCATCCTCGGGGTACGGCGACCGAACGCTCTGGGGGTGGCCGGCATCGCCGCCGGCTTTGGCGGCGCAGTCCTGGTCGCCAGCACGCGCGGCGAGGCGGGAGCGCCCGCGGCGCTTTCCTGGGTTCTCATCGGCCTGCTCATCCCTGTCGCTTTGGCAACGGGCAACATCTACCGGACGTGGGACTGGCCAAAGCAGGCCGGAACCATCGAGCTCGCGGCAGGCAGCCATCTCGCGGCCGCGGCAATGCTGATGATTGCCGTGGTCGCGACGGGCGACGCCGGTGCGATCGGCAGGCTCGGCGAGCTGAAGCTCTTGTCTGCCGCGCAGATTGCGTCCGCTTCGAGCATGTTCGTCTTCTTTTTCCGGCTGCAGGCCGTGGGCGGCCCGGTCTATCTCAGCCAGATCGGCTATGTCGCTGCGGCCGTCGGACTGGTGTCGGGGACGCTGTTTCTGGGCGAGCGTTACGAGCCAGCGACGTGGCTGGGCGCGCTGATCGTCGGTCTTGGCATCGCCATGACGACCAGGGCGCAGTGGGGGGAGCGCTGAGCAGGGGAAATCGGCGCCCGCCGGCGGCGCCCGTCCGGCATAGCCGATAGAAAGGCTGCGAGATCAGACCGCGCCGGCATCCACAGCAGCGGCATCGGCCGAGGCAACCAGGTCTTTCTCGGCCAGGAGCATGTAGTTGATATCCATGTCGCTTGACCGCTGCCAACGGTCGGCGAGCGGATTGTAGACCACTCCGGTGCGATCTACGACCCGCAACCCGGCCCTGGCGAGCGCGCCCTCCAGTTCATCGGGCCTGACCAGCTTGCCGTACTGATGGGTGCCGCGCGGCAGCCAGCGCAGCAGATACTCGGCACCGATGATCGCCAGGCCCCACGCCTTCAGCGTCCGGTTGATCGTCGCCACGAACATGACGCCGCCCGGTTTGACCATCTCGGCGCATTTCCCGACGAACAGATCGAGATCGGCAACGTGTTCCACCACTTCCATGTTCAGGATGACGTCGAACCTTTCGCCGTTCGCCGCCAGTTCCTCGGCCGTGGCTGCCCTGTAGTCGATGCTGACCCCGGCTTCGGCCGCATGCAGCCGTGCAACCTCCACATTCGTGGCCGAAGCATCGGCGCCGACGACTTCCGCACCGAGCCGGGCTATGGGTTCGCACAAAAGCCCGCCGCCGCACCCTATGTCGAGGAAACGAAGCCCCTCGAAGGGGCGTGCAGCCCGCGCATCGCGCCCGAAGCGGCTCGCCACCTGGTCGCGGATATAGGCAAGCCGCACCGGATTGAACTTGTGCAAGGGGCGGAATTTCCCTTTCGGGTTCCACCATTCGGCGGCAAGTGCGGAGAACCGTTCCACTTCCGCGCCGTCGACCGTCGTCCGTTGCGCCTCGGCCATGATCGTGATCTCCTTCGCGCAAAGCAAGTCGGGCCGCTGGACCGAAATGTCAAGGTGGTCAGCGGCGCCAGGCGAGAGGCGAAGGAGGCGACTGGATTCCGGCAGACGGGGACCTATATGCGGCAGACCTGACCTGGCCGCTTGGTCGGCTCCTTCCGACGGAATCTCCATTTCTCGCCATGCAGCCCGTGATCGAAGTCACCAATCTGTCGAAGACTTATGCTACCGGCTTCGAAGCGCTGAAAGACGTCAGCCTCGAGGTGCGGCGCGGCGAGATCTTTGCGCTGCTCGGGCCCAACGGCGCGGGCAAGACGACGCTGATCAACATCATCTGCGGGCTGGTCAATCCCGGGGAAGGCAGGATCCTCGTCGACGGACACGATATTGTCCGCGATTACCGGACCACCCGAAAACTGATCGGCCTGGTGCCCCAGGAGCTGGCCATCGACGCTTTCGAAAGCGTGTGGTGGACCGTCTCCTTCAGCCGCGGGCTTTTCGGCAGGTCGAAGAATCCCGCGCACATCGAGAAAATCCTGCGGTCGCTGGCGCTGTGGGACAAGAAGGACGCGAAGGTCATGACGCTCTCGGGCGGCATGAAGCGCCGTGTGCTGATCGCCAAGGCGCTGTCGCACGAGCCGGAGATCCTTTTTCTCGACGAGCCGACAGCGGGGGTCGACGTCGAGCTTCGGCAGGACATGTGGAACCTGGTTCGCTCGCTGCGCGACACCGGCGTCACCATCATCCTGACCACGCATTACATCGAGGAGGCGGAGGAGATGGCCGATCGCGTAGGGGTCATCAACAAGGGCGAGATCATCCTCGTCGAGGACAAGCACACGCTCATGCAGGAACACGGCAAAAAGGAACTCTCGCTGGAGCTGGATTCGCCGCTGGCGGCGATTCCCGAATCGCTCTCCGGCCATGCGCTGCAACTCGATTCCGACGGAAGGCGCCTGGTGTTCACCTATGGCACGCACGGCCCGCGGACCGGCATCAACGCCCTGTTTGCGGATCTTGGCCAGGCAGGGATCCGCTTCCGTGACCTCGAAACGAGGCAAAGCTCGCTGCAGGACATCTTCGTCGGCCTGGTGAGGGACCGCCGATGAACGTCCACGCCGTCCGTGCCATCTATACGTTCGAAATGGCGCGCACCTTCCGCACCCTGCTGCAGAGCATCGTCTCGCCGGTGTTGTCGACGTCCCTCTACTTCGTCGTGTTTGGGGCGGCGATCGGCTCACGGATCGAATCGATCGACGGGGTCAGCTATGGCGTCTTCATCGTGCCCGGCCTGGTCATGATGTCGCTGCTGACGCTCAGCATCTCCAATGCCTCGTTCGGCATCTATTTTCCCAAGTTCGTCGGTACCATCTACGAACTTCTTTCAGCGCCGGTATCCTATCTCGAGATCGTGCTCGCCTATGTCGGCGCGGCTGCGACCAAATCGGTGATGATCGGCCTCGTGATGCTGGCCACCGCCGCGTTCTTCGTGCCGCTCAGGATCGACCACCCGCTGGTGATGGTTCTGTTTCTGGTGCTGACCGCCGTCACCTTCAGCCTGTTCGGCTTCATCGTCGGAATCTGGGCGGACGGATTCGAAAAGCTGCAGCTGGTGCCGCTGCTCGTCGTCATGCCGCTCGCCTTCCTGGGCGGCAGCTTCTACTCGATCGACATGCTGCCGCCGCTTTGGCGGACGATCTCGCTCTTCAACCCGGTCGTCTACCTGGTGAGCGGTTTCCGCTGGAGCTTCATCGGAACGGCGGACGTCAGCGTCGGCATCAGCCTTTTCATGACGCTGGCCTTTCTCGGCCTCTGCCTCGCCGCGGTCGCCTGGATCTTCAGGACCGGCTACCGTCTGAAGAACTGAGCCGCCCATTCGATCCGGCCCGAAGGTGGCCCGAAGGCATCTCCGATGGCGCCCGTGCTCGCACGGGTGTAACATCGAGGCCGAGCGCGACGAAAGAACAGCTCAGGCCGGAGATCCATTGGAGGCCGCGGAATGAGCGAGACAAGTGACCTGTTCGCCCTCCTGAGGCAATCGGCCGACGTCGGGGCCGTCGCGGCAATCCAGCGCCTGCTCAACGAGGGCACGGATCGCGACCTGTGCCGCATAAACGTGGTGGCCTTTGCCGCACGGCACGGCATCGACGAGCAGTCAGCGATTGCGGCTTTCCTGCACGCCACGCGCCTCAGCCTGTTCGATATTTCCTGGAACGTGCTGTGCCCGGGATGCGGAGGCGTGCTCGACACCAACGCAACCTTGAAGACGGTCCAAAAAGACGAATATCTCTGCTCGCTGTGCGCCGATGGCTATACGGCGACACTCGACGAAATGGTCGAGGTAACCTTCACGGTGAGCCCGCGGGTGCGCCGCATCGCCGGCCATTCACCCGACGAAATGCCGCTCGCCGAATATATGCGGCAGTTCTACTGGAGCTCGGGCATCGACATTCCCGATGATTACGAGGCGCTGGTCAGTGAGTTCGTGCTCGACCACATCGAGCTTCAGCCCGGTGAAAAGGGCGTGCTCTCGGTCCAGCTTCCGGCGGAATTCATCATCGTCTTCGATCCGGTCACCCATGCCGTGCAGTTCATCGACGTCAAGGGCGAGCCGACGCGCGAGCGCCAGAACCTCGCCCTCGTCTATGACCGGGAGCATGTCCGGAGCCAGACGGTGGCGATGCAGCCGGGCACCCTGCGGCTGTCCATGGAGAACCGGACGGAGACGAGGGTATTGCCCTCCGTCTGCGTTGCCGGGGAGGCGATGCATGGTCTCCTGCGCCGTCGCCGCCCGTTTCTCACCGCCAAGGGGCTGCTCACCAACCAGACGTTCCGCGACCTCTACCGAACCGACACGCTCGATGTCGACCAGCGCCTGAAGATCACCAGCCTGACCTTTCTGTTCACCGATCTGAGGGGCTCGACCGAGCTTTACGAGCGGGTCGGCGACCTCGTGGCCTTCGATCTCGTGCGCTCCCATTTCCAGGTCCTCAACGAGATCATTGCGACGGAGGCGGGCGCCGTGGTCAAGACGATTGGCGATGCGGTGATGGCGACCTTCCCGACGCCCGACCGTGCGGTCGCCGCGGCCCTGCGCATGCGCCAGGCGATGAAGGAACTCAACACCAAGAACGGCCGCGAGGACCTGCTGCTCAAGATCGGCGTGCATGAAGGGCCTTGCATTGCCGTAACGATGAACGAACGTCAGGACTATTTCGGCCAGACCGTCAACATCGCGTCGCGCGTGCAGGGTCTGGCCAATTCCCAGGCGATCTTCGCCACCGGTTCGGTCATCGACGACAGAAAGACGGCGGACCTTCTGCAGCGGCAGTCG
>JAJFMR010000225.1 GCA_020696915.1 Rhizobiaceae bacterium
CAACTGCATGTGGAAAGTGCCCGTCGCCGAGGTTTCTCCCCCCCTTGTGGCAGGCTTGCATATGGAGGTCCCCCCACCCTGGTCCCTCCCCAACAGAGAGGACGACGCCACTGCTGGCTCCCCCAAATCATTGGTGCTCAAAGGCGGATGCGGCGCCGCAATTTCCCCTCCCCCTTGTGGGGGTCATGGGCGGGGGTGGATGTTCAACCGGACCTCAGCCTGCCTTCGGCTCGCTGTCGTCGATGGCAACGGTGAAGGAGCCGTCCCTGATCGCCTTTTCCCGTTCGGCGACGCGGGCCTTGATCTCTTCCGGCACCTTGCCTTCGAAGGTTCCAAGCGGCGCCAGCGAGCAGCCGCCCTCCTTCATGAAGGAATAGACCCCGTAGTCCGCCGCCTTGAAGCTGCCGGCCTTGACTTCCGCGATGGCCTTGTCGAGCGTCGGCTCGAAGTGCCAGAGTGCGGATGCGACCACCGTTTCCGGGTAATCGGCCTGCGTGTCGATGACGTTGCCTATGGCGAGGACGTTGCGCTCCTTGGCCGCATCCGAGACGCCGAAGCGCTCGGCATAGAGCAGGTCGGCGCCGCCGTCGATCTGGGCAAACGCCGTCTCCTTGGCCTTGGGAGGATCGAACCAGGAGCCGATGAAGGCGACCTGGAAGCTGGCATCCGCCGCAACCTCCCGGACGCCGGCCATGAAGGCGTTCATCAGCCGGTTCACCTCGGGGATCGGATAGCCGCCGACCATGCCGATATTCTTGGATTTGGTCATGCCGCCGGCAATGATGCCGGTCAGGTAGGATGCATCCTGGATATAATTGTCGAAGACCGAGAAATTCGGGACGGCGTCGTCCGGCTTGAAGCTCGACCCCATCAGGAAGGCGACGTCCGGATAGTCGCGGGCCACGGTGCGCGCCGCGTCCTCGACGCCGAAGACCTCACCCAGAATGAGCTTGTTCCCGGCTTCGGCATATTCGCGCATCACCCGTTCATAGTCGTTGTTGGACGTGTTCTCGGAAAACACATATTCGATGTCGCCGCGATCCTTGGCGGTGTTGGCGGCCTTGTGGATGCGGCTTACCCACTGCTGCTCGACGGGGACCGTGTAGATGGCTGCAACCTTCAGCGTCTCCTGCGCGAAGAGGCGGGACGGCAATGCCGCAAACGCGGTGCCTGCACCCGCCGCCTGCAGGAGACGCCGGCGCGAGATTGCCGAAATCGACGCAAATGTCCGGTTGTTGCGCATGTCCGCCTGTCCACCTCTGGTTGCCACTGGCCGGGCTCCTCCCGGCCTGTCTGATTTTTCCGGACGTGAAGCGAAAGCCCGGACCCCGGCAATCGCGGCCGGCGCCTTGTCCCCGGCGAACCGGCGCCCGTGACTTGGCCGGTCCGATCCTGTATAGGCCGCGTTCTCGCGGGAAACCCCTTCCAGGACGTCCAATTGCTCAAGACTCTCCGATCCGCGGCGAACCAGAAGGTCATCGTTCGCCTGCTCGAGGATTCGCTGCGCACCCACGCGCCGGCGTATTCCGTAGCGATTGCCGCCATGCTGGTGGTTGCAGCGATGACCGGCGCGAGCGCCTGGGTCATGCGTGACGTCACCAACGGGTTCGTCGTCTCGAGGGACCCCTCGAACATCTACATGATCGGCGCCGCCGTGGCGGCGATCTTCATCATCAAGGGGATGGCCAGCTACGTCGAGGCGCTGTCTCTAAGCCGGGCCGGCAACGCCATCGTCGCCGAACGCCAGCGCAAGGTCTACGACCGCATGCTCGAGCACGGCATCGAGTTCTACCATTCCTTTTCGTCGTCCGACCTGATCACCCGCCTGACCAAGAGCGCGCAGGCCGCGCGCCGGGTGGTCGAGATCATGGTCACATCGCTGGTTCGCGACCTCTGTTCGCTGGTTGCGCTTCTTGCGGTGATGATCGTCCAGCAGCCATATCTTTCCCTGATAGCGCTGGTCTTCGGCCCGGGCGCCATTTATGGCGTCAACCGCCTGCGGAAGCGGGTCCGCCGCATGGTGGAAAAGGAGTATCTGTCGGCCGCAAGGATCGTCCATGTCCTGCAGGAGACGGTTTTCGGCGTGCGCATCGTCAAGTCCTTCAACCTGGAGGGCACGATGCGCAACCAGATGCACGAGGCGGTGGCCGACGTTCAGAGGCGTGCCAACAGCATCACCAGGATCGAGGCGGCGACCAGCCCGATCATGGAGACGCTGGCCGGGCTGGCGATCGCCGGAGTGATCATCACCAGCGGCTATCTGGTGCTCGAGAAGGGGCAGACGCCGGGCGAGACCATGGCGTTCATCACGGCGCTGCTCCTGGCCTACGAACCCGCCAAGCGCCTGGCGCGCACGCGTGTCTCGCTGGAGGCTGCGCTGGTCGGCGTGCGCATGATGTTCGAAATCGCCGATCGCCCGCTGAAACTGGCCGAAGCGCCGGACGCAAGGCCGCTTTCGGCAGGCCCGGGCGAAATCCGTTTCGAGAACGTCGGCTTCTCCTATCGGGATGGCGTGCCGGTGTTCCAGGACCTCGACCTGATCTTCCCGGCCGGCCGCATGACGGCGCTGGTCGGCGTCTCGGGGAGCGGCAAGTCGACGGTCATGAACCTCGTCATGCGGCTCTATGATCCGGATCGGGGCCGCGTGCTCGTCGATGGCCAGGACATCAGGCAGGCAACAGTCCACTCGCTGCGCGAGAAGATCGCCTATGTCAGCCAGGACACGTTTCTCTTCGATGGCACCGTGATGCACAACATCCGCATGGGCCGGCAGGACGCGTCCGACGAGGACGTCATCGCGGCGGCAAGGGCCGCCAACGCCCACGACTTCATCATGCGGATGCCGTGCGGGTATCAGACGCACATAGGCGAGAACGGCCTTGCCCTTTCCGGCGGGCAGCGGCAGCGCCTGTCGATTGCCCGCGCCATGCTGCGGAATGCGCAGATCCTGCTGCTCGACGAGGCCACCAGCGCGCTCGACGCGGAATCGGAGTCGCTGTTTCGCGATGCGCTCGAGCATCTCAAGGAGGGGCGCACCACGATCGTTATCGCGCACCGCCTGTCGACGGTCGCCCAGGCGGACAACATCATCGTCATGGCGGATGGACAGGTAGCCGAACAGGGACCGCACGCGGATCTCGTGGCCATGCGGGCGGGCGGCTACCGGCGGCTTTACGATTTCCAGCTGCTGCCCTAGGCCGCCGATCTTCCCGCTTGCCGCTGCAATGCATGCCGCGCCATCATTCTCGCCAGACGCAGCGAGGTCCAGCAGATGCAGCAGGTGTTCGACGGCCATAACGACGTGCTCTACCGGCTGTGGAAGCATGCGGCTCGGGGCGGCGATCCGGTCGCGGAATTCCTGTGCGGACCCGACGCCGAGGGTTTCGAGCGCGACAGGGGCCACATCGACATGGCGCGCGCCAGGGCCGGCGGGCTCGCCGGCGGCCTTTGCGCGATCTATGCCTCGTCCGGCGATTACCCGATGGACAAGCCCGGGCCGGACGGCAGCTACGCCACGCCGCTGGCCGCCCGGCTCGACCGCCGGGCCGCCCTCGACATGGTGCTCGGCATCGCCGCGATGGCATTCAGGATCGGGCGCGCGGGCGGCTGGCGGATCTGCCGCAGCTCGGCCGACATCGCAGCCTCGCTGGAGGAAGGCCTCTTCGCCGCGGTGCTTCACATGGAGGGCTGCGAGGCCATCGACGAAGACCTTGCCGCCCTCGAGACCTTTCACGCCGCTGGGCTCCGCTCCCTTGGCCCGGTGTGGAGCCGGCCTAACATATTCGGCCACGGCGTGCCCTTCGCCTATCCGGCCGACCCGGACACCGGCCCTGGTCTGACCGAGGCCGGCAAGCGACTGGTCAGGGCCTGCAACGCGCTCGGTATCCTCATCGACCTTGCCCACCTCACGGAGCAGGGTTTCTGGGACGTCGCCGGGTTATCGGAGCAGCCGCTGGTGGTCAGCCACTCCAACGCGCACGCGCTGACCCCGGTGGCGCGCAATCTCACGGACCGGCAGCTCGAGGCGATCCGCGACAGCGGCGGCGTGGTCGGGCTCAACTTCGCGGTCGGCATGCTGCGCAGCGACGGCCGCGAGGACAGGGACACGCCGATCTCCGACATGGTGCGGCATCTCGACCATCTGGTGGGCAAGCTCGGCATCGAGGGAGTGGCACTCGGGTCGGACTTCGACGGGGCGCCGATTCCTGCTGCGATCGGCGATGCGGCGGGCCTTCAGAAGCTCGTTGCCGCCTTGCATGACGCCGGATATGGTGAGGCGGATCTGGCGAAAATCTGCCGCGAAAACTGGCTGAGGGTGCTGCGTTCCGCCTGGCACGAAGACCCCCAAGCTGAAGAGAGCGGAACAAATCCGCTCACCTCGAAGGGACACGGGACATGAAGATGGAAATGCTCACCTTCCGCTCACGACGCCTGCTGGCGGGTGCCGCCCTCTCGGCGATGCTGCTTGCCGCTCCCGCGCTGGCCGAAACGCCCGCCGACACGCTGGTCCAGGCGTGGGCCATGGACGACATCATCACCATGGACCCGGGCGAGGCTTTCGAGATCAGCGCCGGCGAGATTACCGGCAACACCTATGACATGCTGGTGAGACTCGACCTCAACGACACCACCAACGTGGTGGGTGGCATAGCGGAAAGCTGGACGGTCTCGGATGACGGACTCACCTACACCTTCAAGCTGAAGCCGGGCCTCACCTTCGCATCCGGCAATCCGATCACCGCCGAGGACGTGGCCTGGTCGTTCGAGCGGGCCGTGAAGCTCAACAAATCGCCGGCCTTCATCCTGCAGCAGTTCGGCCTTACCGGCGACAATGTCGGCGAAAAGGCAAGGGCCGCAGATGCGTCCACCTTCGTGTTTACCGTCGACCAGCCCTATGCCCCGAGCTTCGTTCTCAACTGCCTGACGGCGACGGTCGCCGCGGTCGTCGATTCGAACCTGGTGAAGGAGCATGCCGCACCGGTCACTCCGAGCGAGGACTACAAGTACGACAATGATTTCGGCAATGACTGGCTGAAGACCAACCATGCCGGCTCGGGCCCCTACAAATTGCGCGAATGGCGGGCCAACGAGGTGGTCGTGCTCGAACGCAACGACAATAACTACGGCGAGAAGGCAAAGCTCGCCCGCGTCATCTATCGCCATGTCAAGGAAAGCGCCACGCAGCGGCTGATGCTCGAGACCGGCGACATCGACGTGGCCCGGAATCTCGAGCCGGGCGACCTGGCGGCGGTCGAGCAGGACACCGACCTGGCCTCGACCAGCGCGCCGAAAGGAACCGTCTACTACATCAGCCTCAACCAGAAGAACCCGACGCTCGCCAAGCCGGAAGTGATCGAGGCCTTCAAGTACCTGCTCGACTACGATGCGGTCGGCGAGACGCTGATC
>JAJFMR010000010.1 GCA_020696915.1 Rhizobiaceae bacterium
CACATATGGAATATTTCATCCAGCAGCTTATCAACGGGCTGACGCTGGGCTCCATCTACGGCCTGATCGCCATCGGCTACACGATGGTCTATGGCATCATCGGCATGATCAACTTCGCCCATGGCGACATCTTCATGATCGGCGCATTCATTTCGCTGGCCACCTTCCTCCTCCTGACCAGCGTGCTCGGCTTCGCCTTCCTGCCGGTGGTCCTGCTCATCGTGATCATCGTTGCCATGCTGTTCACCTCGGCCTGGGGGTGGAGCGTCGAACGACTCGCCTACCGGCCGCTGCGCGGCTCGTTCCGGCTGGCGCCGCTGATCACCGCCATCGGCATGTCGATCGTGCTGCAGAATTTCGTCCAGATCACGCAAGGGGCGCGCGTCAAGCCGCTGCCGCCGCAGATCCAGGGCGGCGTGACGATTATGGAGGGAATGACGGAGAACGGACCGATCGTCATCCAGCTCTCCTACATGCAGATCATCATCATCCTGACCACGCTGATGCTGATGGTGGGTTTCACGTTCCTGATCTCGCGCACGCCGCTCGGCCGCGCCCAGCGCGCCTGCGAGCAGGACAGCAAGATGGCCGCGTTGCTTGGCGTCAACGTCGACCGGACCATCTCGCTGACCTTCGTGCTCGGTGCCGCGCTCGCCGCCGTGGCCGGCTTCATGTTTCTGCTGCTCTACGGGGTCATCGACTTCTACATCGGGTTCCTGGCCGGCGTGAAGGCGTTCACGGCGGCGGTTCTGGGGGGCATCGGCTCGCTGCCCGGGGCCATGCTCGGCGGCCTCCTGATCGGTCTGATCGAAGTCTTCTGGTCGGGCTATTTCACGGTCGAGTACAAGGACGTGGCGGCCTTCTCGATCCTTGCAATCGTGCTCATCTTCCTGCCGTCCGGGCTGCTCGGCAAGCCCGAGGTGGAGAAGGTCTGATGGCGACGACGGTCGACGCCCCTACGGCCGAAAACCGGCCGGCCGGAGCGCAGCGGGACCTCGAAGAGCAGCGCAGGGCGCCGCTCAAGACAGGCGAGGACCCGCAGAACACGCTGGCGGCCTCGCTCAAGGACGCCGCAGCCGCGGCGCTGCTTGCCGGGGTGCTCGGCTTCTTCTTTCTGGCGCTCAGGACTGAGATCGCTCCCGGCGGACTCGACGTCAGCGCGCGCTGGGGACTGTGGCTCGCCTCGATCGCCGTGGTCTTCGCCGGCCGGCTGCTGCTCAACCTCTTCGTCTTCAAGACACGGCGTCCCGTCACCCAGCTCTTCGCAGGGCGTGGCGCCGGGCTCGGCGCGAGGCTCCCGTGGCTCGGCAAGGCGGTAGGAGCAGCGCTTTTCCTGTTCGCGATGATCCTGCCCTTCTTCATTACCACGGTCTTCCCGGCCCAGCAGCGCCAGTACATCGACCTTGCCATACTGATCATGACATATGTGATGCTCGGATGGGGGCTGAACATCGTCGTCGGCCTCGCCGGGTTGCTCGATCTCGGTTATGTCGCGTTCTACGCGGTCGGCGCTTATGCCTTCGCGCTGCTCTCGACGCATTTCGAGGTGATCGGCTTCTGGACGGCGCTGCCGCTGGCCGGCATGCTGGCCGCCTTCTGGGGCGTGATCCTCGGCTTCCCGGTCCTGCGGCTGCGCGGCGACTATCTGGCAATCGTGACGCTTGCCTTCGGCGAGATGATCCGCATCGTGCTCTTGAACTGGTACGACTTCACGGGCGGGCCGAACGGCATTTCCGGTATTCCGAAGCCGACCTTATTCGGATTGGAATTCACGCGCGGCGAAGACGGGGTGGCGGCCTTTCTCGGGATCGAATACTCGACCATCCACCGTTTCATCTATCTCTATTACATCATCTTCATCCTCGCGATCGTCACCAATTTCGTCACCATGCGTCTCAGGCGATTGCCGGTGGGCCGCGCCTGGGAGGCGCTGCGCGAGGACGAGATCGCCTGCCGGTCGCTTGGCATCAACACCACGAACACCAAGCTGACGGCCTTCGCCATCGGCGCCATGTTCGGCGGCTTCGCCGGTTCCTTCTTTGCCACACGGCAGGGCTTCATCTCGCCGGAAAGCTTCACCTTCCTGGAATCGGCGATCATCCTCGCCATCGTCGTGCTCGGCGGCCTGGGCTCGCAGATCGGCGTGGTCATTGCTTCGGTGGTGATGATCGGCGGCATCGAGATGCTGCGCAACATCGGTTTCCTGTCCGACATATTCGGTCCCGACTTCGACCCCGTGAAGTACCGCATGCTGATCTTCGGCCTCGCCATGGTGGGCATCATGATCTGGAAGCCGCGCGGGCTGATCAGCACCCGCGAGCCGACCATCGCGCTGAAGGAAAGGAAGCGGATCGGCGCCGATTACGTCGCCCAGGGAGAAGGCCATTGAACCCGAGCCCTGCCACTGCCGCCGGGCCCCAGACCGGCCCCGCGACCCGGTGGGACGACGACCCGGTCCTCACCGTCGAGCACCTGACCATGCGCTTCGGCGGTCTGGTCGCCGTGGGCGATCTGTCCTTCAATGTCGGTCACGGCGACATTACCGCGCTGATCGGCCCGAACGGGGCCGGTAAGACGACCGTCTTCAACTGCGTGACGGGCTTCTACAAGCCCACCGAGGGGCGCATCGTCATGCGCCACGGGCCCGGACGGCAGCAGCAGGCCGTCGACGCGGTCACCGCCAGCGGGCTGCGCTACAAGGCGGCCAACGACGGTGCGGTCTTCCTGCTCGAACGGATGCCCGACTACGAGATCACCAAATCGGCGAAGGTCGCGCGCACCTTCCAGAACATCCGGCTGTTCGGCGGCATGACCGTGCTGGAGAACCTGCTCGTCGCGCAGCACAATCCGCTGATGATAGCGTCCGGCTTCACCTTCGGCGGCATCATCGGCCTGCCGGCCTATGCCAGGGCACAGGGTGAAGCGGTCGACAGGGCGGTCTACTGGATGGAGCACGTCAACCTGCTCGACCGCGCCGACGATCCGGCCGGCGACCTGCCATATGGCGCCCAGCGGCGCCTGGAGATAGCCCGCGCCATGTGCACGCGGCCCGAACTGCTATGCCTCGACGAGCCTGCGGCGGGGCTCAATCCGAGGGAATCAGCCGAACTCAACCAGCTCCTGCAGTTCATCCGCAGCGAGGGCACGTCCGTTCTGCTGATCGAGCATGACATGGGCGTGGTGATGGAGATATCGGACCACATCATCGTGCTCGACTACGGCATCAAGATATCGGACGGCGACCCGTCCTTCGTGAAATCGGATCCGAAGGTGATCGCCGCCTATCTCGGCGTCGACGACGAGGCGGAGATCGACGTGCCCGAGGTGCGGGCGGAGGTTGCGGCCGTCATCCACGAGGCTGGGTCCGGAGCACAGGCGGCCGGTCCCACACGCCCTGAAGGAGGCCGGACTTGAGCGGACCCCTGCTCTCGGCGACCGGCGTCGAGACCTATTACGGCAAGATCGTCGCGCTGCGCGGCGTCGATGTCGAGGTCAAACCGGGCGAGATCGTCACGCTGATCGGCGCCAACGGCGCCGGCAAGTCGACTCTCATGATGACCATCTGCGGCAACCCGCGGGCGCGCGCCGGGCGCATTGTCTACGATGGCGTCGACATCACCTCCATGCCGACTCACGAGATCATGCGCCTCGGCATCGCCCAGTCGCCCGAAGGGCGGCGCATCTTTCCGCGCATGACCGTGATGGAAAACCTGCAGATGGGAGCGCAACTCGTTGCGCCCGAGCAGTTCCGGGCGGGTCTCGACCGCGTCTACGATCTTTTTCCGCGCCTCAAGCAGCGCGCGACGCAGCGGGGCGGAACGCTCTCCGGCGGCGAGCAGCAGATGCTGGCCATCGCCCGGGCATTGATGGGCCGGCCCAAGCTGCTGCTGCTCGACGAGCCTTCGCTCGGACTGGCGCCGCTGGTCGTCAAGCAGATCTTCGAGGTCATCCGGGAACTGAACCGGAGCGAGGGACTGACCGTGTTTCTGGTCGAGCAGAACGCCTTCCACGCCCTCAAGCTCGCCCACCGAGGATATGTCATGGTAAACGGGCGGATCACCATGAGCGGCACCGGGGCCGAGCTCCTCAAGCGCGAGGAGGTCCGCGCTGCCTATCTCGAAGGCGGACGGCACTAGGGGGTTGAACGATGGAGATCGAGAAGGCGAACAGCCTGATATGGGAAGTCTCGGTGTGGGAGTTCCTGCTGGTGACGGCGGTGCTGGCGGGAGGCGCGGCCTATCTGACCGGACGCGCGGTGGCCCGATCCTGGCAGACGAACGCCACCCTCGCCATCTACATGGTGCTCCTGGCGCTGGCGACGCGGTTCATCCACTTTGCCCTGTTCCAGGGCACGCTCCTGTCGCTGCATTACCTGGTGGTTGACTTCATTGTCATCACTGCCCTCGCCTTTCTCGGCAAGCGCATCACGCGGGCCGGCCAGATGTCGCGCCAGTATGGTTTCGAATACGATCGCAAGGGCTCGCTCTCCTGGGTGAGGAAGGCTTGAGACGATTTCACCAATCCCGGCTGAATGTCTTTATTTCCATCAGGAATTGGGCTTTCATGCCGGGCAAGCGGGACCGAAGTCCCGCATTGCGGATACCGGGACACCGACACCTATCCGGAGCCGCTTCGGGAGCAGCAGGTGTTTCAAAGGGAGTTACAATGAAGCAAGTTCTTTTGGCGGGCGTTGCGCTCGGCCTTCTCGGCATGCCGGCCATGGCCGACATCAAGATCGGCGTGGCGGGGCCAATGACAGGTCAGTACGCATCGTTCGGCGCCCAGATGCAAGGTGGCGCGGAACAGGCCGTCGCCGACATCAATGAAGCCGGCGGCGTCAACGGCGAAAAGCTCGTGCTCACCGTCGGTGACGATGCCTGCGATCCGAAACAGGCAGTGGCCGTCGCCAACCAGGCGGCGGGCGAAGGCGTGGTGTTCATGGCGGGCCATTTCTGCTCGGGATCGTCGATCCCGGCATCGGCGGTGTACGCCGAGGAGAACATCGTGCAGATCTCGCCGGCGTCCACGAACCCCGACTTCACCGACAAGCGGCCCGGGGAGGGCGTTTTCCGCATGTGCGGCCGCGACGACCAGCAGGGCGAGGTGGCCGGCAAGTTCATCTTCGAGAATTTCCCCGACAAGAAGGTCGCTTTCGTCCATGACAAGACGGCCTACGGCAAGGGTCTCGCCGACGCCACCATGGCCGTCTACGAAAAGGCAGGCGGCAAACCTGCCCTCTACGAGGCTTATACCGCCGGCGAGAAGGATTACACCGCGCTGGTCTCCAAGCTGAAGTCGGAGGGCGTCGGCGTCCTCTATGTCGGCGGTTATCACACCGAAGCCGGCCTGATGGCCCGCCAGATGCGGGAACAGGGGATGGACACGATCCTCATCTCCGGCGATGCGCTCGTCACTGACGAATACTGGGCGATCACCGGCGAGGCCGGCGAGGGCACCCTGATGACGTTCTCGCCCGATCCCCGCAAGAACGAGGTCGCCAAGCCGGTCGTGGACAAGCTGCTGGCCGCCGGCAAGACCGCCGAAGGCTACGCTCTCTACACCTATGCCGCCATCCAGGCATGGGCGCAGGCGGCCACCACAGCGGGCTCGACCGAGTTCGATGCAGTCGTCAAGGCTCTCGACGAGGGGTCCTTCGACACGGTGCTCGGCAAGGCGGAGTTCGACGAGAAGGGCGACATCGCGCTGCCCGGCTATGTCTTCTACGAATGGAAGGACGGCAAATACGACTATCTGGTGCAGTAATCCCATATTCGAGCCAGGGGGCCCGGTGCCATGCGCGCCGGGCCTTTTTTCCGGCACTATGTTAAATCGATTGAACACGAGCAGAATACCGATCCTCGGAGGCGTTCTTGCCAATCAGCAAGATACTGGTCGCCAACCGCTCTGAAATCGCCATCCGCGTCTTCCGCGCCGCCAACGAGCTCGGGCTGGGGACGGTCGCCATATGGGCGGAGGAGGACAAGTATTCGCTGCATCGATTCAAGGCCGACGAGTCATATCAGGTCGGGCGTGGTCCGCACCTCGACCGCGAGATGGGGCCGATCGAGAGCTACCTCTCTATCGATGAGGTGCTGCGGGTCGCACGCCTGTCGGGCGCGGACGCGATCCACCCCGGCTACGGCCTGCTGTCCGAAAGCCCGGAATTCGCGGAAGCCTGTGCAGCAGCCGGCATCGTCTTCATCGGCCCACGGCCGGAGACGATGCGGCGGCTCGGCAACAAGGTCGCCGCCCGGCAACTGGCAATCGAGGTGGGCGTCCCGGTGGTGCCGGCGACCGATGCCCTCCCCGACGACATGGAGGCGGTGAAGCGGCTTGCCGCCGGAATCGGCTACCCGCTGATGCTGAAGGCGTCATGGGGCGGCGGCGGGCGCGGCATGCGCGTCATCCGCAGCGAGGCGGATCTGTCGCGGGAGGTAACGGAGGGAAAGCGCGAGGCCAGGGCGGCCTTCGCAAAGGACGAAGTCTATCTCGAGAGACTGGTGGAGCGCGCCCGGCACGTCGAGGTGCAGATACTCGGCGACCGCCACGGCAATGTCGTCCATTTGTTCGAGCGCGACTGTTCCATCCAGCGCCGCAACCAAAAGGTCGTGGAACGCGCCCCGGCGCCCTATCTCGACGCCGCGCGCCGCCGCGAACTCTGCGGCCACGCACTCGGAATCGCCAGAACAACCGGCTATGTCGGCGCCGGCACGGTGGAGTTCCTGCAGGACGCCGGCACCGGCGAGTTCTATTTCATCGAGGTCAATCCGCGCATCCAGGTCGAGCATACGGTCACCGAGGAGGTGACCGGCATCGACATCGTCAAGGCGCAGATCCACATGATGGACGGCCTCGCCATCGGCACGCCGGAATCGGGCGTTCCCGCCCAGGCGGACATCCGGCTGAACGGGCATGCGCTGCAGTGCCGCATCACGACCGAGGATCCCGAGCAGAACTTCATCCCCGACTATGGACGGATAACCGCCTACAGGGGCGCCACCGGCTTCGGCATCAGGCTGGACGGAGGAACCGCCTATTCCGGCGCGGTGATCACCCGTTTTTACGACCCGCTGCTCGAAAAGATCACCGCCTGGGCGCCGACTCCGGCCGAAGCCATCGCCCGCATGAACCGCGCCCTGCGCGAGTTCCGCATCCGCGGCGTCGCCACCAATCTCACCTTCCTCGAAGCGATCATCAATCATCCGAAATTCCGGGACACCGCCTATACGACGGCCTTCATCGACTCGACGCCGGAATTGTTCGAGCAGGTCAGGCGGCAGGACCGGGCGACCAAGCTCCTCAACTACCTGGCCGACGTATCGGTCAACGGCCATCCCGAAACGCGCGGCCGGCCGCTTCCCCCTGCCGACGCGGCGGCGCCCGTCGTGCCGCATCTCGAGAGTGGAGTTGCCGACGGCAGCAGGGACCTCCTCGACAGGCTCGGCCCCGAAAAATTTGCCGAATGGATGCGGGGCGAGAAGCGGGTTCTCGTCACCGACACGACCATGCGCGACGCCCACCAGTCACTGCTGGCGACCCGCATGCGCACCCATGACATCGCCCGCATCGCCGGCGTCTACGCACGCGCGCTGCCGCAGCTACTGTCGCTCGAATGCTGGGGCGGGGCGACATTCGACGTCGCCATGCGGTTCCTGACGGAGGACCCCTGGGAGCGGCTGGCGCTGGTCAGGCAGGCGGCGCCCAACCTGCTCCTCCAGATGCTGCTGAGGGGCGCCAACGGCGTTGGCTACACCAACTATCCGGACAATGTCGTGAGGCATTTCGTCCGCCAAGCGGTGGCCGGGGGCATCGACCTGTTCCGCGTCTTCGATTGCCTGAACTGGGTCGAGAACATGCGTGTGGCGATTGACGCGGTGGTCTCGGAAGGCGGGCTCTGCGAGGCCGCCATGTGCTACACCGGCGATATCCTCGACCCGGCACGCTCGAAATACGACCTCAACTACTACACCGGGCTGGCCGCGGAACTGGAGGCGGCCGGCGCCCACATCCTCGCCGTAAAGGACATGGCCGGCCTGCTGAAGCCCGGCGCGGCGCGGGTGCTCTTCAAGGCGCTCCGCGAGACGACCGACCTGCCCATCCATTTCCATACCCACGACACGTCCGGCCTGTCGGCGGCGACCGTGCTGGCGGCGGTGGAGTCCGGCGTCGATGCGATCGATGCGGCGATGGATGCCTTTTCCGGCAACACCTCGCAGCCATGCCTGGGCTCGCTCGTCGAGGCCATGCGGGGCACGGAACGCGATCCAGGACTGGATCCAGAATGGATCCGGAAGATCTCGTTCTACTGGGAAGCGGTGCGCAACCAGTACGCCGCCTTCGAGAGCGATCTCAAGGGGCCGGCCTCGGAGGTCTACCTGCATGAAATGCCGGGCGGCCAGTTCACCAACCTCAAGGAGCAGGCGCGTTCGCTGGGACTCGAGGCGAGATGGCACGAGGTGGCGCAGGCCTATCACGACGTCAATCTGATGTTCGGCGACATCGTCAAGGTAACCCCCTCCTCCAAGGTGGTCGGCGACATGGCGCTGATGATGGTCAGCCAGGACCTGTCCGTCGCCGAGGTCGAGAACCCCTCGAGGGACATCGCCTTCCCCGAATCTGTCGTTTCCATGCTGCACGGCGACCTCGGCCAATCGCCGGGCGGCTGGCCCGGGAGGCTTCAGAAGAAGGTTCTGAAGGGGGCCGAGCCGATCACAGTTCGGCCGGCCTCGCTGCTCGAGCCGGCAGACCTGAAGCAAAGCCGCAGCGAAGTGGAGCAGAAGCTCGGCCGCAAACTTTCCGAATACGAGTTCGCCTCGTGGCTCATGTACCCGAAAGTGTTCTCGGAATTCTGCGCGGCGCAGGAAAGCTATGGACCCGTCAGCGTGCTGCCGACGCTGACCTATTTCTACGGGATGACGGCCGAGGACGAGATCCTCGTCGACATCGAGAAGGGCAAGACGCTGGTAATCCGCTGCCTGGCGATCGGCGAGGCCGACGACAAGGGGATGGTGACGGTGTTTTTCGAGCTGAACGGGCAGCCGCGCCGCGTCAAGGTGCCCGACCGTGCGCATGGCGCGTCCGCAGGCAGGACACGGCGCAAGGCCGAGACCGGCAACGAGGCGCATGTCGGCGCGCCGATGCCGGGCGTCGTCTCGACGCTTGCCGTGGCGGCCGGCCAGCAAGTCAGTCCCGGCGACGTGCTCCTGTCGATCGAAGCGATGAAGATGGAGACCGCACTTCACGCGGAGCGCGACGGAACGGTCTCCGAGGTGCTGGTCAAGGCCGGCGACCAGATCGACGCCAAGGATCTGCTTGTCGTTCTCAAATGATCGACCGTGAACCGCTGACCTTGTCCTGACGTCTTTTTGCGTCATGCAGGGGGGGAAAGCCGATTCGACTTTTCGGCCCGATCCTTTATCAGGCTTCCGCACCACCTGCCCGAATCCGGATTCTCCCCGATGCATGCAAACCGTCCAGATGCGCTGGCCGCCCGCGGCCGATTGGCCGTCGCTGCCGTGTTCTTCATGAATGGCTTCCTGACCGGCAGCTGGGCGCCGCAGATCCCGGTGTTCCTGAGTCGGCTCGCTATCAGCGAATTCACGCTCGGAATGCTGATCCTGGTTTTCGGAGCCGGCGCGGTCGTCGCGATGACATGGTGCGGCTACCTGATCTCGCTCCACGGGGCACGCGCGGTGGCGCGGGTTTTCGGCGCGCTCGCCACATTCGGCCTGCTCGCCGTGGCGCTCGCCCCGAACGTGCCGCTGGCGGCCCTCGCCATGTTCCTGTTCGGCGGTGTCATCGGCGGCATGGACGTCGCGATGAATGCCAACGGCGTGGTGGTGGAAAAGAAGCTGTCGCGGGCCATCATGTCCTCGCTGCACGGCTTCTGGAGCCTCGGCGGCTTCGCCGGAGGTGCTGCGGGCGGCATTGCCATACAGCGCTTCGGTCATCTCCCGCACGCCGTAGCTGTGACCCTTTTGGTGGCGGCCATCGCGGTGCTGGCGCTGCCGGCATTATATCCCGACGAACGGCCGGTTCGGCAGGAGAAGCCGAAAATCGGCCTGCCGCGACACGCCACGGTCTATCTGGTGGGCCTCATGGCACTTTTCTCGATGGTCCCGGAAGGGGCGGTGCTCGACTGGGCGGCGCTCTATCTGCAGCAGGAACTGGGAGCCGATCTGGCGACCGCAGGCCTTGCCTTCGCCGGTTTCTCGGGGACCATGGCCGTCGTGCGCTTTCTCGGCGACGGGGTGCGCAACCGTTTCGGCGCGGTCGCGACGCTGCGCGCCTCGGCCCTCGTCGCCGCTGCGGGTATGCTGGTCGCCGGCCTGGCGCCTTCGCCTTGGGTGGCAATCGCAGCATTCGCCTGTTGCGGCCTCGGCATCGCCAACATGGTGCCGATCGCCTTCTCGGCCGCCGGCAACCAGAAAGGCCTTTCGTCGGGCGCCGGGATGAGCGTCGTCACCACCATGGGCTATTCCGGCATCCTCATGGCGCCCTCTGCAATCGGCTTCGTGGGCGAGAGGACTGGCTTCGGGCCCATCTTCGTTGCCGTGTCAGGCCTGCTGATTGTGGTGTTTCTGATGTCGGGCCTGGCGCGGGCGGCGGATTTCGACGGGGCTGGCGTGCTGGCTGGCAACGAAACGCGCGGCGATCGGTAGGGGCCATGAGAACCGTCGCTTTGCATCGCAGCGGTCCTTTTGCTCCGACGCTGTCAGTCGCCGAATGGTTTGCTGTCTTGCTGTCCGGCGCGATCGGCAAACGTAATCGTGGCGTCCGCGCGCGACGCTCGACCAATCCGCCGCTGATCAGTCCAAAGTCAAAAGTCGGAGGCGAGGGTTGAGCAGCTCCAGAGCGTCGTCGTTGACTACAAGGGCGACTGCACATGGCCGATAGCCCGAGCCAGGCCGTGCAGTCGCCTCCGCCAATGACATCAGCCTACCGGATGCCCGCATCGATCAATTCGACGAGCGACTCGATCGTCTCCGGGGTAACCGTGCCGGCACCCGTATTGATGGAGAGTCCCGGCATCTTGTACTTGGCCGTCAGCACGCATTGCAGGACAGGCATGAAGCCCTGCAGGTAGAGCAACTGATCGAGCGTGGCGGTGACATAGCCGGACTTCAGTCCATCGATGGTCGCGGGACCGAGATCGATACCGCCGACCACGATCTCACCTGGCTTTTTGCCTGCCTTTTGCAACGTTTCGGCGAGGATGCCGGTAATGCCGCCATGCTGCGTGCCGATCGCCTTGAGGTCCGGATGCGCCTGGACGTAGGCGGCGAGGATCGGCACGGCAAGCGAGGCATCGCTGTTCGCCTCCTGGGTGATCTCCAGGCGATCGACCTTGAGACCTGCCGCCTCGAGCGTTTCGGCGAGGCCCTTCTCGGACTGGCCGCGCTCGGCCTGGCTGAACACGCCATAAACCATGGCTTCGTCACCGGCCTTGAGCCCCTTGCCGAGCATCGCCTCGGCGGTGAGTTTGCCGCCCGCATAGAGGTCGACGCCGGCATAGCCGGTGCCCTTGGGGCCGAACTCCGCCTGGAGGTCGGTCATCGGCGAATTGCCTACCGTGACGACGATGCCCTGATCGACGGCACCCTTGACGAGGTCGTGAAAAGCGGCGCTCCCCGGATGGCCCATGATCTCGATGCAGTTCGGCTTGGCGGCAACCGCCTCCTTGAAATGGTTGATCATGGTTTCCGGCGCCCACGCCGAGAACTGCTCCTTGAGGTCAACTCCAAGCGCCTCGGCGGCCTGCGCTGCACCGGTCTGGCGGGCGAGGGTTGCCCCGTCACCGGGATTACCGCCCATCTGCATGTACATCACGATGCCTTCACCGATCGGTGCTGCAGAAGCGGCGCCGGCCAGCAATGATATCGCCGCAGCTCCTGCCAGCAATGTCTTGGTCGATTTCATTTGGCTTCCTCCCTTGGACAAATTCGCGGAGGCTTTCACACCTTCCGCCGTTATCCGGCTGCACGCGTGCGGCCGAATGGCCTTGACGACCGCATTCGGGCGAAGAACGCGTTCCGCCGCTGCGGCTCGTCAATATAGAGATAGAAGATGATGGAGATCAGGAAGACGAGTCCCTGGACCGTCCTGACCCATGCACCGGTAAGCCCCGTGGCAACCAGTCCCGCCTCGATCATGCCGATGATGAAGCAGCCGAACATCGTTCCGATGATGGTCGCCCGACCGCCGAAGATCGAGGTTCCGCCGATCAGCACGGAGGCGATGGCAGTCAGGAGGTAACCCTGTCCCTGGTTGCCGAAGTAGTTCTTGTTCTCGAGGGTCAGCATGATTGCCGCAACGGCGGCGAGGCCGCCCATGAGGGTGAAGATCTTGATCTTCTCTCGCTCGACGTCGATGCCGACCACACGCGAAACTGCATTCGAGTCGCCGATGAAAAGTGCGTGTTCTCCGAACCGGTGGCGGTTGAGGATGAACCACAGGAGAACGGCGATAATCGCCGTCCACAGTGACTGGATCGGAACCTGCGCGATCCAGATGGTCTCCGAGCCGGCGAAAGGACGTCCGACGATCCACTGCCAGACAGAGGTCGTGTCGGCGCCGCGAAGCGCATAGGACTTGCCGCCGGAAAGCACCGTCGCCATTCCCGCCCAGAAGAACTGGGTGGCGAGGGTCGCCATGAAGGATGGGATGCCGATCCTGGCGACGAGGAAGCCGTTCAACAGTCCAACGATCAGTCCCGAGGCCAGGCCCGCAAGCACGGCGAGCCAGCCGAGATCGTATTCCTTGAACAGGACTGCGAAAACGAATCCCGAGAAGGCGATAATCGAGGGGAAGGAGAGATCGATCTCGCCAGCACCGATTACGAAGGTGAGCCCGACCGCAAGAAGGATGAGCGGTGGAAGCGTCGAGAGAAAGGTCGTGTAGATGAAGGGTTGCAGGAAAACCTGTGGCGCCGTGTACATGAAAAGCGCCAGGAGCAGCGCGAATACGACGATGATCGGCAGTCCTTCGAACTGCTGGAGACGGGAGGGCGCTCGCAACATGACCATGGTACACAATCACGGCTCGTGCTGCAGGTCGATGAGGTATTCTGTCAGCTCCGTGACCGACATGTCCTTGGGCGAAACCTCGGCGACGATGGCGCCGCGATCTATTACCACGAGCCGGTCAGCCACTTCGTGTACGTGGGCGAGATTGTGCTCGATATAGATGCAGGCGCGGCCAGATGCCTTGATGCGCCGCACGAAATCGAGAACCTTCCGCACTTCGGCGACGGCAAGCGCGACGGTGGGCTCGTCAAGGACGATGAGATCGGCCTTGTAGTGCATTGCCCGACCTATGGCGATGCCTTGCCGCTCGCCACCGGAAAGGTTGGCGACGGTGGAGTCGACCGTGATACCGACGCCACGGAAACCTATGGCGTGCTTCAGAATCTGGTCCGCGATCTGCTTCTGCCGGCGAATGTCGATGAAGCCGAAGCGGTTGGTGATCTGCCGCCCGACAAAGAAATTTCGCCAGAGGGGCTGCTTTTCGGCAAGCGACTTGTCCTGGTAAACCGTTTCGATCGAGAGGTCGTGCGCCATGCGCACCGAATAATCGGTGAGGTCGAGTTCCTGATCGCGGACGAAGATCCGTCCCGAGGAAGGCGACAGTACCCCCGTCAACACCTTGATGAGCGTGGACTTTCCGGCGCCATTGTCACCGATCAGTCCGACGATTTCATTCCTGCCGACCGAAAAATCGATGTCGCGGAGCGCCTGGACTGCGCCGAAGAACTTCTGCACGCCCTGAAGGCGCACGATGTGCCGGTAGTCCGCTTCTGGCGGGCGCTCGGCCAAGTTCGATTCTGTCACCCGCCCCCTCCTGCATCCACCGGTGCATAAGGTCGATCATGTTCTGCTTGCGGCCGAGATGCGAGTGTCGTTGCTATTGGCATACCGAGTTTCGCGCCGCTGGACGATCATTGCCTCACCCGGACGAGGCTCATAGAACATAACACAGCCGGCAGGTGTGCGGCAGACGTGAAGAGTTCTCTGCGCCATGCTCTGGCGAGGGTCGGTGTAGAGCCCTGGCGGCGACGGAATGTGTGAATGAGACCCTCCGCCGCTTGGTCTTCGGTTTTCGAGGAGAACCACCCCCCGGCGTCGGGCGCCATCATGAATGAAAAATGAGGTGCCCGGGTCGCTCTCTGGCGTGATCGAGCTGGACGCGCCTGAGACTGGGTCACTCCTGGTAGAGACGGCGATTGCATGCCCCGCGGCACACCGCCGCGAGGTTGCGCGGTCTACTTCCGCCTGCGGCCTTGGCTTTACACACGTCCCATGAGGACGAGGATGATCAGCACCACCAGAATGATGCCGATGATACCGGATGGGCCGTAGCCCCATGAGCGGGAATGAGGCCAGGCCGGAATGGCGCCGAGCAGGACGAGTATCAGAATGATGATCAGGATGGTCGACAAGGTCATTGAAAAAACGCCTCTCGCTCAGGTTGTGACGAGGCAACAATGCAGAGGGGCGCCGCCTTGTTCCGCAGTCTGCCCAGCATGATGAACAAAGCTTTGCGCCGGCTCGGCGCGGCAAGCGCTTCGCAGCCTATTCCGCGGCCTTGGGATAGGCGATGGCCGGCTTCCGCCCGGCCGGCGCGCCAGCGGCGGCATCCGGCACATCGACCTTGCGGCCGCGCCTGAACAGCCTGCCAAGCCAGCTGCGCGGCGCCTTGCGCTGGGTTTCCCGGGTGAAAACCATCAGCATGGCGGGTGTCACCACCAAAGTGAGCAAGGTGGCGAAGGAGAGGCCATAGACGATGGCCGACGACAGCGAGATCCACCACTGCGTCGACGGGGCATTGATGGTCGTCTCATGATGGAAGATCTCGAGGCCGAGTCCGAATGCGATCGGCAGCACGCCCAGGATGGCCGACACCGCAGTGAGCACCACGGGACGGGCGCGCTCACGGCACGTCTGCAGGACGGCGTCGTACTTGTTCCAGCCTTCCTCCCGCAGCCGATCGTAGGTGTCGATCAGCACGATGTTGTTGTTGACGACCACGCCGGCCAGCGCGATCACGCCGATACCCGACATGACGATGCCGAACGGTTGCCCGGTGAGCATCAGCCCGAGGAAGACGCCTATGGTGGCCATGACCACACAGGACAGAACCAGCAAGACGCTCGTGAATTTGTTGAACTGGGCAAGCAGCACGACGAAAATGAGGAAGATCGCCGCCCCGAAGGCGCCGGTAAGGAAGGCGCTCGCCTCGTCGCTCTCCTGGCTGGAGCCGGCCAGCTTCCATTCGATCTGGCCGAGATCGATGCCGGCCATCGCCTGGCTCACCTGCGACTGCACGGCGGCGACCTGGTGGCCGGCGGCGACATTGGCCTGCACCACCACGGTGCGCTCGCCGTCGATGCGGTTGAGGTTGCCGATCCGGCGCTCGGCCTTCCTCGTCATGAAGTTGGAGATCGGCACCGCGCCCTGCGCAGTCTCGACCCTGAGCTGGTCGAGCGTCGCAAGGGTACGGCGGTCCTCGGGAAGTCGCAGCCGGATGTCCACTGCATCGTCGGCCGAAGCGGGGCGGTAATCGGTCAGCTTGAGGCCGGTGGTGACGAGCTGCACGACGGTCCCGACGGCCAGCGGGCTGACGCCGAACTGGGCAGCCTTGGTGCGGTCGACCTCGAGGGCCCAGTCGATGCCGGGCGGTGACAGACCGTCGGAAATGTCGATGACGCCGGGCACCTCCGCTATGCGCGCGGCAACCTCGCGGGCCTTTTCATCAAGGCCTTCGGGGTTGACGGCTGACAGCCGCAGCTGGATCGGCTTGCCCGTCGGAGGCCCGGCTTCCGGCACCCTCACCTCGACTTCGACGCCCGGAATGCCCGCCATGACGCGCCTGAGATCATCGAGAATCTGGTTGGCGGGCTTGCGCTCGCGCCAGTCGATGAATTCGTACTGGATGACGCCGATGACGTCTTCCGGTATGTCGGCGCCGCCGCCCTGGGTCTTGCCGACCCGCGTGTAGACCGACTTCACCCCCGGCCAGCCGAGCAGCCTGTCCTCGGCCTGGCGCGTGGCGTAATCCATCTCGCTCAGCGACAGGTTGCCCCGCGCGTGGACGTAGAGCAGGCCGTAATCGGGCTCGACGCTGGGGAAGAACTCGACGCCGGCGCCATATCTGCCGTAGCCCACCTGCACGGCCACCAGGAGAGCGACGGTCAGCACCAGCACCGTCTTGGGAAATTTCACCGCGCGACGGACGAGGGCCATGTAGAGGCCGTCGCGGCGTTCTTCCTCCGCGTGCACATGGGTTTTCGCGAACAGCGCGCCCAGCGCCGGCGTGAAGACCAGGGCGTAAAGCATCGACGCCGACAGGGTGACGATCAGCGTGATGGGCAGATACTTCATGAAGTCGCCGATGACGCCTGGCCAGAAGAGCAGCGGCGAAAAGGCCGCCACGCGGGTCATCGTGGCCGCGATCACCGGACCGGCCATCCGCTTGGCGGCGAGCTCGAAGGCCTGCTCCTTGGGCATGCCCTCGGACATGCGGCGCTCGGCGAACTCGGTGACGATGATGGCGTCGTCGACCAGCATGCCGACCGCGAGGATGAGGCTGAACAGGACGATCATGTTGATCGTGAAGCCCATCAAGGCGAGCATCAGGATGCCGATCAGGAACGACGACGGGATGGCCAGTCCGATCAGCAGCGAAGCGCGCCCGGACAGCGCATAGAGAATGACGATGAACACCAGGATGACGGCGATCATGACATGGTTCTGCAGGTCGTTCAGGAGCTGCAGCACGAAGACCGACTTGTCCTGGGTGTAGGTGACGTTCATCCCCTCGGGCAAGTCGGCGGCGAAGCCGTCGGCGACGACCTTCACCTGGTCGAGCATCTCGACCAGATTGGCGCCGACCCGCTTCTTCACCTCGATGGCGATGGCAGGCTTGCCGTTGAGCCGCGTGATCGTCTCCGCGTCCTTGAAGGTGGAACGGATCGTGGCGAGATCCGTCGCCTTGACGACCGCATTCGGGCCCGCGACGATCGGCAGGTTGGCAACGTCCTCCACGGTCTCGATCAGCGACGGCACCTTTATGGCATAGCGGCCTTCGTCGCCTTCGATACTGCCGGCGGCGACCAGACTGTTGCCCGAAACGACGCCCTGGATGAGTTGCTCCATCCTCAAGCCGTAGGACGACAGCTTCACCGGATCGATGATCGCCTCGACCAGTTCGTCGCGTGCGCCCTGGAGGGTTCCCTCGAGCACGCCGGGGATTTCCTCGATCCGGTCACGCAGCGTGCGTGCCGCCGCAGTCAGCGTCCGCTCCGGGACGTTGCCGGACAGCGTCACCACCATCACCGGAAATTCCGAGATGTTGACCTCGTTGACGGTCGGCTCCTCGGCGTCGGCTGGAAGATCGCGCTTGGCGTCCTGAACCTTGTTGCGGGTCTCGTCGAGAGCCGTGGACAGATCCGTCGACGGGTCGAACTCCATGAGCACGAAGCCGCCGCCCTGATAGGCGGTGGACCGCATCTCCTTGACGCCCTTCAGCGTCTTCAGCCGGGTCTCGACCGGGCGCAGCAGCAGCCGCTCGGAATCTTCCGGCGAAATTCCCTGATATGCGAGGCTGACATAGATGACGGGAATGGCGACGTCGGGTTCGGCTTCCTTGGGGACCGACTGGTACGCGAACGCACCCGCCAGGATCAGGAAGACGAGGATGGAGAGGGTGAGCCGCGTATTGCGGATCGCCAGCCTGACGATATCCATCGGCTACTGCGTCCCGGCCTCGGCGTCGCCGATCAGCTTCTCGAGCGTCGCCCGGTCGGCCTCGGCCGCGTTTACGGTGTCGCCTTCCGTGACCAGATCCTGGCCGGCGACGATGATGCGGGCGTCGGCCGGGATGCCGGCAAGGACGATCCCGGTCGGTGTGTCGTCGACCAGGTCGATCGGGAAGAACACCACCTTGGACTCCTTGTCCACGGCGCGAATGCCGAGGTCGCCACGGCTGCTCAGCGTCACCACCGAGCGCGGCAGAATGACGGCTTCCGTGGGCTCGGTGAGCAGGGTGATCTCGGCCGTCATCCCCGCCGGGATGGCGCGATCCGGATTGTCGACGGCGACTTCGACCGGGAAGGTACGAGTCTGCGCCGTCGCTTCGCGGCTCACATAGCGAACCGTTCCTTTGACGGTCTCGCCGCCCACGAGGCGCACTTCGGCACTGTCGCCGACCTCGAGATGGCGCAGATCGCGCTCGCTGACCTCACCCTCTGCGATGATCGGGTCGAGGGCGATCAGCGTGGCGACCTCGCTTCCCTGCTGGACCATGCTTCCGAGTTCGACGTCGAGCTTGTCCACCACGCCGTCGAAGGGGGCCTTCAACTCGTTGCGCGCGAGTTCGGCCTCTGCTGCACGAAGCGCGGCGCGGGCGGCGTTCAGCGCAGACCACGCGTTGTCGAGCTGCAGCTTGGCCAGGTCGCCGGACTTCGACAGGCGCTCGGCTGCCTGCCATTCGGCTTCGCGCTGCTGCAGAAGGGCACGGGCATTCTCGACGGCGGCTGCCTTTTCCTCCTCGGCAAGGAGGAGAATGAGATCGCCGGCCTTTACCCGGTCGCCCTGCTTGACCGGCAGCTCGGAAATCACGCCGCTGACGCGGGGGGCGAGAACCGCGCGCTTGTCCGCGTCGGTCTGGCCGGAGATGCGAATGGCGCGGGAATGCTTGACGCGCGGCGGCGTGATGACGGCGACCGTCCGCACGATCCTGGCCGGTGCAGCTTCCGGAGCCTTGACTTCGGCTTCGTTCTGGGCGCTGCCCACCGACGAGAACTCGCCCGTCGCCACCCAGGCGGCGAAACCGACGAGCACGAGCAAGGCGACCAGCTTGTGGAACCTGAACCTAGCCATACCATCTTATCCACTGCGCGGATCGCGGCGAGGCCGCAGTGATGCCCGGACGCGAAGCTCCCGATATGGGATTACGCCACGCCGCATTCAATCCGCTCCCGGCGCCCGTGAGCGGAGGCGCCTCATTATCGCAGAGTCGACGCGCAATACAGTCAGAAAAATTCATCCGCCCATCAGCACCATGAAGCTTCCGTCGCGCGGGCAAGGGGACGGGAGGCACCCTGTCGGCGCCGGTCGGGGGCGGAAAACCGCAGCGAATCCAACCCGGCCCGGGCCTTGGGGCGGCATCGGGGCAGCCCGCCTGCTCACCGTCCGACGGAAAGCGCGAAACATGGCAGCAGGCGTCAGCATGATGGCGACGCGGCGCGTCCGGCCGCCCGCCAAGGGGCGGTGCGGTCCCGCCATCGCCGCCGTCGAAGATCGATCGCATGAAGTTCCCGTGGAGCTTTTTAAACATCTTGACAAAAATCGTCAAAATGTCAAGAGAGGAGAATGAAAGTCGCTGCGACCAAGGTGGAAAATGCGGATCCGAAACGCCTGCGCGTTCTCGAGGGCGCGCTGAAGGTGTTCCTGGCATACGGCTTCGCACGCACCACGATGGACGACATCGCCCGGGCCGCGGACATGTCGCGACCGGCGCTCTACCTCCTGTTTCGCAACAAGAGCGAGATCTACCGGGCGATTGCCGCGACGATGCTCGAGGACTCGCTCGTCAAGGCGGATCGTGCCCTGGCCTCGCAGGGGGCGTTCGGCGAAAGGCTGATGAAGATGGTCGATGATTGTCTCATCGCCATGATGCGGATGATCGCGGCGTCACCCCACGGTGCCGAAATAGTCGAGATGAAAGGAAGCCTCGCGGGGGATCTCGCTGCCGACTGGCGGCACCGTCTGGCCGCGCGCCTGACGCTCGCCATCGACGAGGAGGCGGCCCGCAACGGCGCCGGCCTCCAATCAAGCGGCGTTTCGGCCAAGGCCCTTGCCGACATGCTTCTGGACGGGCTGCAGGGCATGAAGGCGCGGACGCCGGACCCGGATTGCCAGCGACGCGGCGCGCAGGCGCTTGTTGCGATCGTCGAAATCGTGCTGGGGCTTTCCGGGACCGCCCACCGATCGTAGGCCTCCCGATTTGGCTTTGCTAAACGGGACTTTCATTGACGGTTGCCCTGGTGGAAGGCGGCGGGGCTTCGACGCGGGGCCCACATTGACATCCCACGTGCACTCGGCCACCTCAATGCAAGAATATTCTCGAAAGGCACCGGCATGACCGGCTATTTTTCATCTCCCTTTCCAAGACGGTCTTCCGTGGGCGTGGATGTCGGCGGGGTCATGGTCGGCGGCGGCGCGCCGGTAGTGGTACAGTCGATGACCAACACGGATACGGCCGACATCGACCAGACCGTGGCGCAGGTGGCAGCGCTTGCCAAAGCCGGCTCGGAAATCGTGCGCATCACCGTCGATCGCCACGAGAGCGCGGCCGCCGTTCCTCATATTCGCGAGCGGCTCGACCGGCTTGGCCTCGGCGTGCCGCTGATCGGCGACTTTCATTATATCGGCCACAAGCTGCTCGCCGGCTATCCGGCCTGCGCGGAGGCGCTGGCCAAATACCGCATCAACCCGGGCAATGTCGGCTTCGGGGAAAAGAAGGACAGGCAGTTCGCGGCGATCGTCGAGACGGCGATACGCTACGGCAAGCCGGTCAGGATTGGCGTCAACTGGGGCTCGCTCGACCAGGAACTGCTTACCCGGCTGATGGACGGCAACCAGGAAAACGGCTTTCCGCTGACGGCCCGGGAGGTCACCCGCGAGGCAATCGTGCAGTCGGCGCTGCTGTCGGCCGAGGCGGCCGAGGCGATCGGCCTGCCGCGCAGCAGCATCATCCTGTCGGCCAAGGTCAGCGCAGTCCAGGATCTCGTCGCCGTCTACACGGCTCTGGCCAGCCGTTCCGACCATGCGCTGCATCTTGGCCTGACCGAAGCCGGCATGGGTTCCAAGGGGATCGTGGCCTCTTCTGCGGCCATGGGCATACTCCTGCAGCAGGGTATCGGCGACACGATACGCATCTCGCTGAC
>JAJFMR010000226.1 GCA_020696915.1 Rhizobiaceae bacterium
TTCAACGTCGTCAACCCGCGCAACCAGTTCGTGGGCTCGGTGGGGAACATGCTGTTCCGGCTGACCGAACCGGCGCTCAGGCCCATCCGCCGCCTCATGCCCGATCTCGGCGGGATCGACATTTCGCCGATCATCCTTCTCCTCATCCTGTTCTTCGTCCGTCAGTTCATCGTCACCACGGTGGCGCCGGCGCTGATTTCCTGAGCTTGGGCATGGCTCCGTTCCGGGAGCGGACCGACGGCATCGACCTGTTCGTCCGGCTGACCCCGAAATCCTCCAGGGACGCCATCGACGGTTTTGGGGAAGCGGCGGACGGCAGCCGCCACCTTATCGCCCGGGTCCGGGCCGTTCCCGAAAAGGGCGCCGCCAACCTTGCGCTGGAACGGCTGCTTGCCGGGCGCCTCGGCGTTCCGAAAGGCAGCGTAGCTGTGGTAGCGGGGGAAACGTCGCGGCTGAAGACCGTGCGGATCAAGGGCAGTCCCGAGGTCCTCGGCCGAAAGATCGCCGAAGCATTCGCGCTGGGCCAGGCCTCGAAAGCCCGTTAGGGACGTGCAAGGCTGCGCTCTTGCTGAACTTGCTCCGGCATGCAGGCCCGGAAGAATACGAGGGAGCTGTCATCATGCAGAAATTTGTGGTCGCCCTGGTTCTGGCGACGCTTGGCCACGCCGCTGCGGCGGGCGAGATATCGAGCGAATACACGGATCTCGACATAAGCAAGGACTGCGCGGTGTTCGCGGCCGCCGCCGAGGGCGACGGAGACTGGGCCAATCTGGTCTGCAGCGGATGGCGCGGTTATCCGGTGATCATCTACGCGTCCGATCTCCGCGAGTCGGTCTTCTACGGCTTCCCGCCGCCGGGGGACCTGGCTCCGGCCTGGGAGAGTTTCGCCGCCTTCAATTCCACCGCGCCAAAGCTCGAATGGCGGATCGAGAGAGAGGATGGGCGGGCTCTGCCCTTCGCCACAATCCATCGCTGGTCCGTCAGCGACCCGGAGGACCCTGACGACCCGGAAGCCAGGATCGAGGTGCTGGTCGTTGCGAAGGTGGGCCAACTGCACGCAAGGGAGGGATGCGCGGTCGGCCTGGTACGCGCCACCGGCAACCCCGGCGCCAACGAGATGGCACGCCGCATCGCCGACGAGCAGGCCAGGGATTTTGTCTGCGGCGCCGACGAACGGGTCTACGTCGGCGACCCGATACCGGAATTTTCCCGGGCCGAGTAACTCGGACTCGCTGGCGGAATGTGTCCGCACCCGCGTTTGGCGGCGGAGTGGCGGCGTCTCGCCGCCAGAGGTGGGAGTGACGTCCGCCCTCCGGGCGCCATCAGCGCGTGCCGCCGGAGTCCGGTTTCGACTTCGCCCGGGCGACAGCTTCGACTATCTTCTGCCTGGCCGCCGCGGCGTCGTACCAGCCGCCGATCTTCACCCATTTGCCGGGTTCCAGATCCTTGTAGTGCTCGAAGAAGTGCTGCACCTGCTGGCGCGTGATCTCCGGCAACTGGAGGTACTCGGTGATCGCCTCGTAGCGCAGCGTCAGATGCGGCGAAGGAACCGCAATGACCTTCTCGTCCTCGCCGGCATTGTCCTCCATGATGAGCAGCCCGATCGGCCGGACGTTGATGACGCAGCCGGGCACCAGCGCCCGTGTGTTGCAGACCAGCACGTCGATCGGGTCGCCGTCACCCGACAGCGTGTGCGGAACGAAGCCGTAATTCCCCGGGTAGCGCATCGAGGTGTGCAGGAAGCGGTCCACGAAAAGCGTTCCCGCTTCCTTGTCCATCTCGTATTTTATCGGCTCGCCGCCGATCGGCACTTCGATGATGACGTTGACGTCGTCCGGCGGGTTGCGGCCGGTCGGTATCGCCTCGATGCGCATCGTCTCTCTCTCCCTGGGCAGAGAGACGATGGTTAGCCGCCTGGCCGAGGCGGCGCAATGAACTCGCGAGTTTTTCGATGGAGGCTGAAGCGGCGATTACGTTGCCGCAGCCATCAATCCCAGACGAAGGCGACCTTTTTCAGGGCCTTCTGGTCGAATACCTCGACCCCTTCGGCGGCGTCGCGGCCGCCGGCCCCCTCGTAGAAGGAAAGTGCGCCGCCATTGTCTTCGAGCGCCCAGACCACCATGCCCTTCAGCCCGGACGCGGCGAGCTTTTCGCGGGCGGCGGCAAACAGCCGGCTGCCGAGCCCGATGCCCTGATATTCCGGCCGCAGGTAGAGCTCGTAGATTTCGCCCTGCTGCGTGAGGCCGCGGGCGCGGTTGCGGCCCAGCGTGGCGTAGCCGGCAACCGTTCCGCCGATCTCGACGACCAGCACCGTGGCGGACCTGCGCATGGCGTTCGCCCACCAGTCGGGGCCGCGACGGCGAAGCATGGCGTTCAGCGCGCGGTGCGGGATGATCCCGCTATAGGCGCCCCGCCACGCCTCGTGGTGTACGTCGGCGATGGCCTGAGCGTCCGCCGGTTCCGCCTTCCTGATGCCGACCGCCAATGTGTTCATGGTGGTTTAACCATAAACGCCGTCCCCGGGCCCTGCAAGCGCCTCCGGCGCCGCCTTGCAGCCGCCGGCTGGCGCATACAGAGGGATCGCATATGGGGGTACCGGTAGGTCTGCACCGGCACATCTGCAACGTCGGGAACCATGTGCGAATCGCCGAGGCAGCCGCCGGCGGCGGCGTCGCGGCGACGGCCTGGACTATCACAGCTCCACGAGGTGATCGTCGAGTTCGTTGGCATCGGCCGCGGTCACCGGGAATTCGGCTGCAAGCAGGCTGCCGACCCGGCGAATCGCCGTTATGAAACCGAGAGCCAGCTGGTCGCGGCGAGCCTGTTCAACCAGTTCGGCGACGATGTCGTCCCAGACCTGCTGCTTCACCCGGCCGCTGATGCCGGCATCCGCGACGACCTCCGCATAGTGCTCGGCCAGCGACACGAAAATCAGCACGCCCGTCCGTTGGGCGGTGATGTGGACGTTGCGGGCGAGAAACTGCTTTACCGCATTGTCATGGGCCCGCTGGTATTGCCAGCGGCGCGGCACCAGGCGGATGCGCAGATCCGGGAATGCGTAAAGAACGGCAAGCGCGGCAAGCAGCGCCAGCAGTTCGGCGGCAGCAAACAGCGGCAGTCGGATGCTCAGCCAGAGGCTTTCAATGGCGAAGGCGACACCGAGGCCGATGACCAGCATGGCCATGACGACGGCGAGCGCAGCCGGGAAGAAGTAAGGATCGCTGGACCTTGCCAGGACACAGTAGATTTCGCCGGCGGTTTCCTGCTCGGCGCTGCGGATCGCCGCCGCTATCCGGGCATGCTCCTCGGCCGTCACGCTTCGTGTCCTCATTGCCTACCAGCTTCCCGACGAGCCGCCGCCTCCGGAGGAACCCCCGCCGCCCGAAAATCCACCTCCCGAAGAGCCCGACCAGCCGCCGGAGCCGGATGTCCAGCCGCGCCCGGAGGAGGAGGATCGGGATTGGTTGTATGCGAACTCCATGCCCAGCCACCGGTAGCGTCGGGGGCCTATTTTTCTGCCGAAAAGCGGCGGCAGGATCGCCATTGCGAAGCCGCCGAGGAAGATCGTCACCCAGATGGCGATGAACAGCATCGTCGCCGGATCCGGCAGACGGGAGACGATTTCGGGGTTGCGCCGTCGGCGCGCCTCGAGCTCGGCGGCATTGCCTTCCAGCACCAGGATGATGTCGTCGACGGCGCGGCTGATGCCGCCGGAAAAATCGCCGGCCCGGAATGCCGGGACCATCGTGTCTTCGATAATCAGCCGCGAATGCAGGTCGGTCAGCGTGCCTTCCAGTCCGTAGCCGACCTCGATCCGCATCTTGCGATCGCCATGCGCGACGAGCAGCAATATGCCGTTGTCCTCACCCGCCTGGCCAAGGCCCCAGGCGCGGAACAGCCGGTTCGAATAGGGCTCGATGGCTTCGCCGCCGAGGCTGTCGATCGTGGCGACGACGACCTGATCCGAGGATTTCTGCTCGAACGCCTCCAGCCGCGCTGTCAACGCGGCTTGCGTCGCCGCGTCGATGATGCCGGCCTGGTCGACGACGCGGCCGGTGAGGGCCGGAAGCTCCGCCCCGAGCGCGGCGGACGCGATGGCGAACGCGGCAAGGATGGCCAGCAGCGCCGCTGGCCATGCGCTGTGCCGCTGCGACGCCAACGTCGTCTTCACGCCCGGCTCGCGGCTAGTTGAAGTCGACCTGCGGCGGCTGCATCTGCTCTTCGGTGACCGTGAAATTCTGGAACGGCTCGTTGTCCGTGAACCAGAACTTCGCCCAGAGAATCGACGGGAAGGTCCGAAGCGTCGTGTTGTAGACGCGCACCGCCTCGATGTAATCGCGCCGCGCCACCGCGATGCGGTTCTCGGTGCCTTCGAGCTGCGCCTGCAGCGCCAGGAAATTCTGGTTGGCCTTGAGGTCGGGATAGTTTTCGACGACCGCGAGCAGCCGCGACAGGGCGCTGGTGAGGCCCGCCTGACTTTCCTGAAAGGCCTTGAACGCCTCGGGGTTGGTCAGCGCGTCGGGCGACACCGTCACCTGCGTCGCCTTGGCGCGCGCCTCGACCACACCCTCCAGCACTTCCTTCTCGTGCGCGGCGTAGCCCTTCACCGTCTCGACCAGGTTGGGAATGAGTTCGGCTCGCCGCTGATATTGGTTGAGCACCTCGCTCCAGGCCGCCTTCGCCTGTTCTTCCGCCGTCGGTATGATGTTGAAGCCGCAGGCCGAAAGCAGCGGCAGCATGAGCGCAAGCACGAGAAGTCGAGGTGGGGCCGAAGCCGGTGTGCGAACAAGCATGGCGTGTTTCCCTGGCCGGTAGCGAAAGCGCGTCGACAGTTAGACCAGATTTCATGCGGATGGGAAGAAACATGCCTGACCCCGGCCACGTTCAACACGATGTCAGGCATCGGCCGGCCATCCGACATTGTAGTGCTGCGCCCGAGAGCCTAAAGCTGCGATGTTCGGACTGAAGCTCGAAAAGCTGGAAATGCCTGGCCTCCTTTCTGAGAAAAAGAACCAATGCGGGCGCGAACCGTGTTTCCCGTCGTATGGCGCGGCAATCATGCGGGATAGAATGGAAGACCTGCCCGGCCGGCCCTTACGTTGTCAGGCGACTTGCCGAAATAGGCGTGGCAAACGAGAAGGATCTCCGGAGCATGGGCGTGGTCGAGGCCTATTCGAGGCTGAAATTCCGGTTCGGACGTGAAATCACCCTGAATGCGCTATGGGGCATGGAGGCGGCTCTGTCCGGCATCGATTGGCGCCATCTGGCTGATGAGCGAAAACAGGAGCTGAAAGCTCTCCTGGCGGCCGAGCAAAACGCTTCGCTGACAGCAGGACTGAAATGATGGCAAAAAGGCAGGATGACCCGCAGGAACAGGAATCGCGGCGGCGGCAGGGTACTCGGCCCCACCGCCGAGCGCATTCGCGACCACGTCGCGGCCTCCGACGCGGACCGGAACGACTGGGCGGAATACTGGGGGACGAGAATCGGCCGGACGCTCGGCCTCATCATCACGGTCGTCCTGATCGCCTGGCTGTTTCTCTATCTCCTCGGCGCCGGGTGATCGCCGGTGGCGGAACAGGCTAGGCGGTCACCCCAGGCAGTCATCGTGATTTCCAGCCATGTCGCGCGCGGGTCGGTGGGCAACCGGGCTTCCGTGTTTGCGCTGGAATATCTCGGCCACCCGGTCTGGGCCGTTCCGACGGTCATCCTGCCCTGGCATCCCGGACATGGACGGGCGACCCGGATCGTCCCTCCTCCCGACCAATTCGCCTCGCTGATGCGTGACCTGGGGGAGGCGCGGTGGCTTGGCGAAGTGGGGGGCGTGCTCACTGGTTATCTCGGCGATGCCGCCCAGGCCGAAGCGGCCGCCGCGCTGGTGCGGGCCGTCAAGGC
>JAJFMR010000227.1 GCA_020696915.1 Rhizobiaceae bacterium
GCACGGCGAGTTCGCAGTCGCGGGCCACAACGTCAAGCTCGGGCGGGGCGGCATTCGCGAGATCGAATTCTTCGTCCAGACCCAGCAGCTGATAGCCGGTGGCCGCTTCCCGGAGCTGCGGGGCCGGGAAACCGTGCCCATGCTCGGTGTTCTGCGCGACAGTGGCTGGATCACCGCCGAAGCCTGCCAGGTGCTGACGGATCGGTACTGGTTCCTTCGCCGTGTCGAGCACGCGCTGCAGATGGTCGCCGACGAGCAGACGCACACGCTCCCTGAAGACGGCCGCGAACTGCTGCGGATCGCGCGCCTGCTAGGCTTTGCCTCGGCCGACCAGTTCGCCGCCGCCTTTCGCGAAGCGCTGGGCGAGGTCGAGCGCCATTACGCGGCGCTGTTCGAGACGGCGCCCCAGCTCTCCTCCGGTATCGGCAATCTGGTGTTCACGGGCGACGTCGACGACCCCGACACTCTGAACACCCTGCGAAAGCTGGGGTTCAAGCGGCCGAGCGATATCTGCAGGGTTATCCGCGGCTGGCACTTCGGTCGCTACCGGGCGACCCTTTCGGCCGAGGCACGCGAAAGGCTGACGGAGCTGACGCCGGCGCTGCTCGAGGCTTTCGGGAGGACGAAGCGTGCCGACAAGGCGCTGATCCGCCTAGATGAATTCCTGGCGGGATTGCCCGCTGGGGTGCAGCTGTTCTCGTTGTTGCAGTCCAATCCCGCGCTTCTGAAGCTGCTGGCCACCATCATGAGTTCGGCGCCACGGCTTGCCGGCATCATCACGAGACGGCCGCACGTCTTCGACGGGCTGCTCGACCCGGCCCTCCTTGCCGAGCTCCCCAGCCGGGCCTATCTGTCGGACCGGCTTGCGGCATTCGTCGGGAGCTCGCTTCCATACGAGGAATTTCTCGACCGGCTACGAATCTTCGCGGCCGAGCAGAAGTTCCTGATCGGCGTGCGTCTGCTGGCCGGCGCGATCAGTGTCAGGCGGGCAGGCAAGGCGTTTTCCGATCTGGCCGATCTCACCATCGCAGCAGCGCTCGACGCTGTCCGCGCCGAGTTTGCCGGGCGCCACGGGCATGTGGCGGGCGCCTCGGTGACGATTTTGGGACTTGGCAAACTTGGCAGCCGCGAGCTTACCGCCGGTTCCGACGTCGACCTGATCCTCCTCTACGATCACGATCCTGCCGCGGAGGAGTCGGACGGCGAAAAGCCGCTCGCTCCATCCCACTATTTCGGGCGCCTCACGCAGCGGCTGATCGCGGCTGTGTCGGCTCCGACGGCAGAAGGCGTCCTCTACGAGCTCGACCTCAGGCTTCGGCCTTCCGGAAACAAGGGTCCGGTCGCCACGCACATCGACGCCTTCAGGAAGTATCAGCGGAAGGACGCCTGGACCTGGGAGCACATGGCCCTGACGCGCGCCCGCACCGTGGCTGGCGACGTGGCGTTGCGGGCCGAAGTCGAAACTGAAATCGCATCGATCCTGGCGCGGCCGCGGGATCTCAGCAAGGTTGCCGCTGAAGCGCTGGAGATGCGCGGGCTGATCGAAACGGAGAAACCGCCGCGGGATGCGTGGGATATCAAGCTGGTGCCGGGCGGACTGATCGATCTCGAATTCATCGCCCAGGTCGCCCTGCTCACGGGCGAGGCGGCCGGCGAAGGCCGCGTCACCGGAACCGGAGAGGTCCTTTCCAGACTGTCGCCGGACTTTGCCCCCGCGGCCGCCCGGCAGGAACTGGTCGCCGCCTTTGAGCTCTACACCGCGCTCACCCAGATGATCAGGCTCTGCATCGCCGGGCCGTTCGACAAGGAAGAGGCGCCGCCCGGTCTGATCGATCTCATCCTGAGCGTTACCGACCTGCCTGACATTGCCGTGCTCGAAGCGCATCTGAAGGAGACGGCGAAGACAGTCAGGGGCCACTTCGGGCGCCTGCTGGGCGGGCAGCAGTAATGACCGGTCGTGCGGGAGATGCCGCGAGGGAAACGGCCCGTGAACGGCAACGGCGCTCCGCGAACGCAACCTTCGCCAGCTGACGGCTAAGCGCCTGCCAAGCGGATTACCTCAAAGCAGGCCGGCTCCCCGCGCCCATTTATATTTGGCGCCCAGCACCGCAACCGGGATCTCGGTGGAATAGGCATAGGCCGGCACGCCGTTCGCATAGAGGTATTCGGAGGCCTCCTCCACCTCCACGTCGCCGGCGAGCGAGGCGACGATAGGCTTCTCTATGCCCTTCGCCTTCATCTCGTTCTTCACCTCGACCAGCAGCTTTGCGAAAACCATCGGCGGCGTGATGATGGTGTGCCAGTAGCCGAGGATCAGGGAATGGATGCGCTCGTCCTCGAGCCCGAGCCGTACTGTATTCTGGTAGGTCCTGGGCGGCTCGCCGCCGGTGATGTCGACTGGATTGCCGGCAGCCCCGAAGGGCGGAATGAACTTGCGGAACGCCTGGTCGAGATCGTCCGGCATCGCCATCAGCTTCAGGTCGTTCTCCACGCACGCGTCGGAGAGCAGCACCCCGGAGCCGCCGGCGCCGGTGATGATTATGACGTTCTCGCCCTTCGGCGTCGGCAGGATCGGCACGCCGCGCGCGAAGTCGAGCAGGTCGCGGAGCGACCGGGCGCGGATGACGCCCGATTGCTTCAGCACGTCCTCGTAGATCTTGTCGTTGCCGGCAAGCGCGCCGGTATGCGAGCTTGCCGCTCTGGCGCCGGCCGAGGTCCGCCCGGCTTTCAGCATGATCACCGGCTTTTTCTTGGACACTCGCTTTGCCACTTCGGCGAAGGCACGGCCGTCCTTCAGATCCTCGCAATGCTGCGCAATCACGTGGGTATTGTCGTCCTGCTCGAAGAAGGTGAGGAGATCGTCTTCGTCGATGTCGGACTTGTTGCCGAGCCCGACGATCGCCGACACGCCCATTTTGGCGGAACGGCTGAAGCCGATGATAGCCATGCCGATGCCGCCGGACTGGGAGGAGAGGGCGGTATGACCCTTCACGTCGTAGGCAGTGCAGAAGGTCGCGCAGAGATTGGCCCAGGTGTAGTAAAAGCCGTAGATGTTGGGCCCCATGAGGCGGATGCCGTATTTGCGGCCGATCTCCTGGATTTCCGTTTGTCCCTCGACATTTCCGGTCTCTGCAAAGCCGGAGGGAATGAGCACCGCGCCGGGGATCTTTTTCTCGCCGCATTCGACGAGCGCCTGCGCGACGAACTTCGCGGGAATGGCGAACACCGCCACGTCGATCTCACCGGGAACGTCCTTTACCGACTGGAAGGCCTTGATGCCCATGATCTCATCGGCCTTCGGGTGGACCGGATAGATCGTCCCTTCGTAGCCGCCGTTGATCAAATTCTTCATCACGGAATTGCCGATCTTTCCGTCTTCGGCCGAGGCGCCGATCACGGCCAATGCCTTCGGCTTCATGATGCGGTTCATTTTCTCCACGATCTCGTCGTGGCTCGGCCGGTAGCGCTCCTGCTTCGGCTCGAAGTCGACGACGATGCGTACATCGGCCGCCACGGCGCCCTTCTCCGTCGCGAAGACGGGATTGAGGTCCATTTCCGCGATTTCCGGAAAATCACTCACGAGTTGCGATACCCTGACGATCATGTCGGCGAGCGCATCGCGAGATACGGCCTTGCCTCCGCGCACTCCCTTCAGCATTTCTGCGGCCTGGATTCCGTCGAGCATCGACAGCGCATCGTCCTTGCTCGCCGGGGCAAGGCGAAAGGTCACATCCTTCAGCACCTCGACCAACACGCCGCCGAGACCGAAGGCGACTAGCTTGCCGAAGCTCGGATCGGCCACCCCGCCGATGATCACCTCCTGGCCGCCGGAGAGCATCTGCTGCACCTGAACGCCGTCTATCCTGGCGTCCGCCTTGTAGTTCCTGGCATTTGCGAGGATCGCCTCGTAGCCACTGGAGACATCGTCGGCGCTCTTAAGACCGACGAGCACGCCGCCGGCCTCGGTCTTGTGCAGGATGTCCGGCGAGACGACCTTCAGGACGACGGGAAAGCCCATGCCCTCGGCCAGCTGTACGGCATCGGCCGCCGAGCTTGCCACGCCTTCCCGCGGCACGGGAATGCCATATGCGTCACAGACCAGCTTTCCCTCCGGCGCGGTCAGCGCTGTGCGCTTGTCGGCTTTCACCCGGTCGAGCACCTGGCGGACGGCCGCCTCGTTCCCATGCGCGCTGTGCGCCGCTGCTTCTGCCATGGATATTCTCCCGAATTCTCAAGTGCCGACTGGATAGTTCGATCTACTCGGCTGCTTCGCGCCGCATCTTCCCGATGGCGCCTGACTTTTCAATCTCGGCGATCCGCTGATCGTCGAACTTCAGCACGTCGCGCAGGATTTCCTCGGTGTGCTCGCCCAGATGCGGGGAGCGCAGGACCTCAGTCGGGCTATCGGACAGCTTGATTGGATTTCCGACCGACAGATATTTTCCGCGGGTGGGGTGATCGACCTCGACGATGGTGCCGGTCGCCCGCAGCGACTGGTCCTCGGCAAGCTCCTTCATCGACAGGATCGGCCCGCAGGGGATGTCGAATTCGTTCAGGATGTCCATGGCTTCGAACTTGGTCTTGGTTACGGTCCATTGCTCGATGCGGCCGAAGATCTCGTTGAGGCGCGACAGGCGAGCCGGCGGCTTGGCATAGTCCGGGTGTGTCTTCCAGCCGGGCTCGCCAATCACGTCGCAGATGGCCTCCCACACGGGCGCCTGAGTTATGAAATAGATGTAGGCGTCGGGGTCGGTCTCCCACCCTTTGCACTTGAGGATGCGACCTGGCTGACCGCCGCCGGAATCGTTCCCGGCGCGCGGCACCGCCTTGCCGAAGGGGATGCCCTCGCCGAACTGGCTGTATTCCGTGAGCGGCCCGTGGGCGAGGCGTTGCTGATCGCGCATTTTCACACGCGCCAGGTTCAGCACGCCATCCTGCATGGCGCAGGTCACGCGCTGCCCCTTGCCGCTGCGCTCGCGGTGGAAAAGCGCTGTCGTGATACCGAGTGCGAGATGCAGCCCTGTGCCACTGTCGCCGATCTGGGCGCCGGTGACGAGCGGAGGCCCGTCGCGGAAGCCGGTCGTCGACGCCGAGCCGCCGGTGCACTGGGCGACGTTCTCGTAGACCTTGCACTCCTCGTAGGGCCCGGGGCCGAACCCCTTCACCGAGGCATAGATCATGCGGGGGTTGAGCTGCTGGATGCGTTGCCAGGTGAGCCCCATGCGGTCGAGCGCGCCGGGCGCGAAATTCTCCACCAGCACGTCACAGGCTTTCACCAGCCCTTCGAGGATCTCCAGCCCGGTCTTGTTCTTGCTGTCGATCGTAATGGAGCGCTTGTTGTGATTGAGCATCGTGAAATAGAGGC
>JAJFMR010000228.1 GCA_020696915.1 Rhizobiaceae bacterium
CTGGTGCGAATGGCCACGGAGGACATCGGGCTCGCCGACCCGCAGGCGCTGGTCATGGCCAATGCGGCCAAGGACGCCTACGACTATCTCGGATCGCCGGAGGGCGAGCTGGCCTTCGCGGAAGCTTGCGTCTATCTCGCCACCGCCCCCAAATCGAATGCCGTCTATCTTGCCTTCAAGGCCGCCACGGCGGCAGCCAAGGAGCACGGTTCGCTGTTGCCGCCCAAGCACATCCTCAACGCGCCGACCAGGCTGATGAAGGACGAGGAGTACGGCCGGGGCTACCACTATGACCATGACCAGCCCGACGCCTTCTCGGGACAGGACTACTTTCCCGAGAAGATGGGTCGGCGGACATTCTATGATCCTCCCGACCGGGGTTTCGAGCGGGAGATCCGAAAACGGCTGAACCACTGGGCGAAGCTTCGCAGCGAGCGCGGCGGCGCAGAGTGAGCCATCCCATGCTGCACATCGTCCTTGTCGCGGCCGGGGGGGCCATTGGCGCGTCCCTCCGCCACCTCGTCGCCAGCGCCTCGCTACGTCTGGTCGGGCGCAACTTCCCTTGGGGTACGCTGACCGTCAACCTTCTCGGCTGCCTGGCGATGGGCGTGTTCATCGGTCTGCTCGCACGCCGTTCCCACGCTTCCAATGAGCTCCGGCTGTTCGTGGCAACCGGCCTTCTGGGCGGCTTCACGACGTTTTCCGCGTTCTCGCTGGATTTCGCCGTGCTGTGGGAGCGGGGTGCGCCATTGGCCGCGTTTCTTTATGCCGCTGCCAGCGTGCTCGGCTCCCTGGCTGCGCTGTTTCTCGGATTGTGGCTCGTCAGAGTCACGAGCTGATGTTAAGCGGCGGGCCTGAACCGATTGGTCGCTGAAATGACGGGCGTGGAACAGATCAAGGTGCTGGACGGCGAGGCGGGCATGCGGCTGGACCGCTGGTTCAAGTCGCATTTCCCTGGCCTCGGCTTCGGCCATCTGCAGAAGCTCTTGAGATCGGGCCAGGTTCGCGTAGATGGTGGGCGCGCGAAGTCGGATACCCGCATCGAGCCCGGGCAGCTGATCCGCGTCCCGCCACTCGATGTCGACAGGAAAGGCGAGGGGGCCCCCACCGCCCGCAGCATCCGCGGTCAGGACGACGGCGAGGTGCTGGCCAGGATGTTGCTGCACGAAGACGAGAGGGTGTTCGTGTTCAACAAGCCGGCCGGTCTCGCGGTGCAGGGCGGGTCGGGGGTCTCGCGTCACGTCGACGACATGCTCGAGGCGTGGCGGAACAAGCGAGGCGAAAAACCGCGGCTTGTGCACCGGCTCGACCGGGACACGTCGGGCGTCCTGGTCGTTGCCCGCACCAGGCTGGCGGCCATGAAGCTTGCCGAAGCTTTTCGTGCCCGCGACACGAGCAAGGTCTACTGGGCGCTGGTCAGGGGCGTCCCGGGCAAGCGCCGGGACAAGATCTCGACCTGGCTGATCAAGGAAGCCACCCCGGACGGTGACCGTGTCCGTGTCGCCCGTCACGGCGAAAAGGGAGCGGACCACGCGGTCTCCCATTACCGTGTCGTCGAACAGGCGGCCCAGGCGCTCGCCTGGCTGGAGATGGAGCCATATACCGGCCGCACGCACCAGCTCCGCGTGCATGCCGCGCATATCGGCTGTCCAATCATCGGCGACCCGAAATATTTCGAGGCGGACACCAATTGGGAGTTCCCGGGCGGCATGCAGAACCGGCTGCATCTCCACGCCCGCCGCATCGTCATTCCGCATCCCGACGGCGGCGTGATAGACGTCACGGCGCCGATGCCGCCGCACATGCGCCAGAGCTGGAGCCTGCTCGGGTTCGAGGAGCAGAGCGCAGGAGAGGATGGTTGAGCGCCGCCGTCGCCACCCTCGGCAGGCGCGACGCGATCGATGCGGCCGCCGTGCTCGCCATGTTCGGACTGACCATGTCCTGGGGATTGAACGGGGTTGCCGCGAAGCTGTCGAACAGCGGCTACGACCCGGTCTTTCTGACCGTCGCGCGATCGGTGATCGGAGGGGCGCTGGTTTTGCTCTGGTGCGCCTGCCGCGGCATCCGGCTGTTTGAGCGCGACGGCAGCCTGTGGCTCGGCCAGCTTGCCGGGTTGCTGTTTGGGCTCGAATTCCTGCTGATCTTCGTCGGTCTCGACTACACGTCGGTTGCCCGCAGCGCGTTGTGCGTGAACACCATGCCCTTCTGGGTGCTTCTCGGAGCCCATTTCCTGCTCGGCGAGCAGATGTCGGCGCGTAAATGGATCGGCCTGCTTCTCGCCTTTTGCGGAGTCGCGCTGGTTTTCTCCGACAGGCTCAGCCTGCCAGGACCCGATGCCATGAAGGGCGATCTGATGAGCCTCGGCGCCGGCATCGCCTGGGCAGCGGCCAACATCCTGATCAAGGGATCGAGGCTGACCACGATAGGGCCGGAAAAGCTTCTGCTCCATCAGCTCGCCGCTTCCGCAGTGCTGGCGGCGGCAATGCTGCCCTTTGCCGGCCCAGCGATCCGGGACGTTGCGCTGGTCCCCACGCTTGCACTGCTTTTCCAGGCCGTCTACATCGTCGCCTTCACCTATGTGCTGTGGTTCTGGCTGATGCGGCGCTACCCGGCCTCGGGCCTCGCGAGCTTCACATTCCTGACGCCGGCGTTTGGCGTCCTGTTCAGCGGCTTGCTGCTCGGCGAGCCTCTTTCGGCCAGGCTTTTCGTGGCGCTTGGCCTCATCGCTGCCGGCCTGATCATCGTGAACGGCGCCGCGGGCAGAAAGCACGCGTCTCCATGATGCGCGACCTTCTCGACGACCTCGAAGCCGGCAAGCTGCTGTCCGATCCCGATCCGGTGCGCCGCGCCCAGATCCAGATGAAAAGGCCGCTGCCGAAGCGGTTCTACAAGGACGTGTCGGTGATCGCCGAAGCCGGCGGGTTCGGCGTGAGTCTCGATGGCAAGCCCCTCCGGACGCCCGCCAATGCATTGCTCCTCCTGCCGGCCGAAAAAGCGGCAAGGCTGGTCGCCGAGGAGTTCGCCGTGCAGGTCGAGACCATCGATCCGATGTCGATGCCGGTCTATCGGCTGGTCAACACGGCGATCGACGGCGTCGCGAGCGACCCGCAGGCCGTGCTCGAAGACATTCTTCGCTTCGCCTCGTCGGATCTGGTCTGCTATCGCGCCGACTCTCCGCAATCGCTCGCATATCGCGAGGCCGAAGCCTGGGATCCGGTGATCGACTGGGCCCGAAGCAGCCTCGGCGCCCGTTTCCTGCTTGCCGAGGGTGTCATGCATGTCGAGCAGCCGCGCGAGACGATCGCCGCGATCGCCATTCATCTGAGACAGAGAATGGAACCGCTCAGGCTGGCCGCGCTGCATGTCATGACCGGTTTGATGGGTTCGGCGTTGCTCGCGCTCGCCGTGGATTTCGGCGAGCTCGACCCGCAAGCCGCGTGGGACGCTGCTCATGTCGACGAAGACTTCCAGTCCGAGCAATGGGGGCTCGATGCCGAGGCGGTCGCCAGGCGGGCCGTGCGCAAGCGCGACATGATGGCCGCCGCGACTCTGCTGAGCTCAATCAGCCAGAACGATTCCAGCAAGGATGCGTAGCGAACGTTCCAGGTGGACCCGATCAGGCCGAAAGGCCGAGCGCCCGAAGGACGTTCGGCACCGCCGGAAGGGTGAGCAGGACAACGCCGGCCAGCCAGATCAGTCCGACTCCGCCTGGCCTGGCGGCCGGTGACAGGCGCTCGTAAAGCGCGGCCGGCGCACCGGCCAGCATGATCGTCAGCGTCGACAGGATCAGCGCGCTGAGCATGTAGACGATTTGCGAATAGGCCGGCGCCCAACTCGGAAACCAGACCGGATAGAGCACGAAGACGACCAGCACCCAGGGCGAGAAGATCCCGTTGACGATGGCAACGGCCATGACCGGAACGAGCATGTTTCTGTCCATGGCGTCAGTTCCCCTGCACGGCAGGCGCGAGCCCCGCATTCATCAGTGCCACGAGGTAGACGATGCGGATCAGCATGATCCACAGCATCGAGAATATCATGACGATCGGAGTGCCGAGCACGTTCGGGGTCACAAGCCGCACCAACTGGAGCACCGGGTCGGTGATGCCCTTGAAGGCGCGCCAGATGAAGTTGTCCCAGTTGTCCGGTGCGACGAGGCCGAGCACGAGCCTGCCTAGCAGCGTGTAGAAGACGGCCGCAAGCACGAAATTGGGGATGTGGAAATACCAGTAGGACCAGAAGTCGTTCATGCGGAGGGTGGCCGGGACAGGGGAACTGATCGACGATCTGCCGCTTATGACCGGCGGCGCCTGTAAATGAAAGCGGGGCCCGTTTCCGGACCCCGCTTTGGTTTTGCTGAAGTCGATCAGACCGTCTTTTCTTCCATGATCGTCTTGCCGCGCGGCACGCGGATTTCCTCGATGAATTCCTGCATTTCGTGAGAGGGCTCGCGGGTCATCCGCGACACGACATACATGACCAGGAAGCCGAGCGGCAAGCCGAAAGCCGCTGCCGACAGGTTCTTGACGCCCCACCAGCTGGCGATCGACTGCGCATGTTTGTCGAGCGCCGTCCAGGCGGCCGCCTGCGCCTCGGGAGAGGCAGCTGCGTAAGCGGCCTTCAGCTCCTCAAACTTCGCAAGCTGCTCTGCTGTCGCGGTGGAGAGCCAGCTCCACATCTCGACGAAAGTTACCGCCCCGTAGCGAGTGCCGAGCAGGTAGTAGAGGCAGAGTCCGAAACCGGCGATCATGCCGGCCACGGCCCCTGCCGAGTTGGCCCGCTTCCACCACACGCCGAGCACCAGTGCCGGGAACAGTCCCGCCGCCGCCAGCGAGAATGCCCAGGACACCATTGCCAGGATGTCGCCGGGTTTGGTCGACGCCACATAGGCCGCGGCAACGGCAACCACGACCAGCAGGATACGCGAGACGATCAGACGGCGCGCCGTCGGCGCGTGCTGGTCGATCATCTTGTAGTAGACATCGTGGCTGAGCGCGTTGGCGATGGCGAGCAGAAGGCCGTCGGCAGTCGACAGCGCCGCTGCAAGTCCGCCCGCCGCGACGAGGCCGGAGATGACGTAGGGCATCCCGGCCATCTCGGGGGTGGCGAGCACGATCATGTCGGCATTCAGGTTGATGTTGGCGAAGCCGATGTTGGTTACGCCCTGTTCGGCGCAGGCTGCGGCGATCGCCGCGGCGTCGAGCGCCGCCTTTCCGCAGATCTGCACGAGCGTGTTGTCGGCCGCGGCCCAGCGCATCATCCAGCCCGCCTTTTCGGCGATGTTGTCCGGCGTCAGCCCGGATGCCACCAGATCGAGCATGGTCCACTTGGCGAAGGCCGCGT
>JAJFMR010000229.1 GCA_020696915.1 Rhizobiaceae bacterium
AACTACAGCCTGGAGAACAGCGAGCCGCCGGACGCGTTGGGCAGGAAGCGCTCCATCAGTTCCTCGACGCGCGCGTTGCGGGCCCGCGCGGTGTCGGCGCCCATTACCACGATCACCAGGTTGCGGCCGCTTCTGCTGACGGAGGTCACGATGTTGTAGCCGGACGCCCGGATGTAGCCGGTCTTGATTCCGTCGACGCCCTCGACGCGGCCAAGCAGGTCGTTGTGGCCGCGCACCCGCCGGCCCCGGTAGCTGAACTCGCGCTCGGAGAAATAGCGGAAGTGGTGGGGAAAGCGCGACCGCAGCGCCATGCCGAGCAGCGCCATGTCGCGGGCAGTGGTGCGCTGCCCGTCATCCGGCAGGCCCGAGGCGTTCCTGAAGGTGGTGCCGGTCATGCCGAGCTGGCGGGCACGGGCCGTCATCAGGGCGGCGAACTGTGCCTCCGATCCGCCGAGATGTTCGCCTAGCGCCGCGGCGACGTCGTTGGCCGACTTCACGCACAGCGCCCGGATTGCGGTCTCCACGTCGATCGTCTCGCCCGGCCTGAGACCGATCCTGGTCGGCGGCTGCGCCGCCGCGTGTGCCGACACCTGTATCTCGGTCGATTTCGAGATCCGCCCCTGGTCCAGCGCCTCGAAGGTCATGTAGAGCGTCATCATCTTGGTCAGCGATGCCGGAAAACGCGGCGCCGTCGCGTTGGTGCCGTAGAGCATGCGGCCATCCCTGCCGTCGACGACCAGCGCCGAATAGCGGCCGGATTCGACTGGCGTTGTCTCGACGATCTGAAGCGTTTCGGTGCTGGAGCAGCCCGCCGCAAGCAGTATGAGGGCGAGAACCAGAAAGGTGCGGAAAACGACAGCAGGAACGCTCTGGAGCTGAAAACCGCCCATAAACTTGCCCGACCCCGCGAGTTTGCTCGAAATCCGACTAGCCTATCGCCTCGCCTGTTGCCAATCCCTTTCCGTCAACCTCGACCCTCGATCATCGATTTTTGCCGGGCTCGCGTGCCCTCGCCGCAACGCCCCGGCCTGGAGAACGGCAGCGACCAGCAGCGACCCGGCCCGGTTTGCCGCCGACTTGGTTTCGTCTAACCTGATCCGCTCGAGCAAAGGTGGCGGGCAGCATGGCGGACGATCTGACGTTTCAGGCAAAGGGCATTTCGGTGACGATCGACCTTGCGGTCGGCCACATCGCGGACCTTCGCATCGAAAGCCGCGGGCGGATGCTGAGACCGCTGCATCGAGCGCCCTGGATCGACGAGCCGGATCTTCCGGGAGAGCTGGCCGACGGCCTCAAACGGCTGTCGGGAGATTTTCTCTGCGCTCCCTTCTCGGCAAGCGACGTGGAGAAGGCCCCGGCACATGGATGGCCGGCCAACAGCCCTTGGCAGACGCTGGCAAGCGAGCGGATCGACGGCGGCTGGCAGGCTAGATTCCGTCTGCAGCGCCTTGTGCTCGGAGCCTCGGTCGAAAAGACGCTGACGCTGCGCGACAGCCATCCCTTCCTCTACCAGGAGCATGTCCTTGCGGGAGGCAAGGGGGAGATTTCGGTTGCCCATCATCCGATGACGTCCATGCGGAACGGCGGCAGGTTGGCCTTCTCGCCGAAACGCCTGGCGATGACTCCGGGGGCGCCGCTGGAGCCCGACCCAGCGCGCGGACGGCACATGCTCGCCTATCCCGCCCGATCTTTGGATCTGCACGCATTTCCGACCGCCGCCGGCGGCCTGGCCGACCTTTCCGACTATCCGGTCGGCGCCCGCAACGAGGATTTTGTCATCCTGGTGGAGGCCGATCATGACGGGCCGGGGTGGACGGCGGTGTCGCGCGCCGCGGAAGCCGACCTGGTGCTGGTCCTGAAAAACCCCGCCGATCTGCCCGTCACCATGTTGTGGATCAGCAATGGCGGCCGCGACTACACGCCCTGGAACGGGCGCCATGTCGGGGTGCTCGGCATCGAGGACGGCCGCACCGCGGCCGGCCATGCCGCGTCGATCGGCGACAATCCGCTCCGCCAGGAGAACGTGCCGACCAGCTTCTCGCTCCAGGAGCACGGCAGGATCGCATTCCGGCAGGTGGTCGGAGCGCTTGCCGGGCCGCTGGAGCCGCCGCAGGCGGTCGAGCCGGGAGAGGGAATACTGCGGACGGTCTCGGCCGCCGGCGAAATCAGGGACGTCCCTTTCGACAACGGCTTTTTGCGGGACCCCGCCGGTTCCTGAGCGCGGGAGCGATCGCGGCAGCTCGCGTCCTGTTCAGCGCCCTCCGCCGCTGCCCGCGGCGGCCGGGGCGCGGGACGTCCCCAGGACGTCCGGTATCTTGGCCGCGAGCTGCTCGATCGTGAATGGCTTGGCCAGAAAGTTCGAGCTCCGCTCGGGCATCACGTCGTCGCCGGCCGTTTCCCTGGTGTAGCCGCTGGTGAACAGCACGACGAGGCCCGGCTTCCGCTTCACCGCCTCCTGCGCAAGCTCGCGGCCGTTCATGCCGGGCATGACGATGTCGGTGAACAGCAGGTCGATGTCAGGATGCGCGTCGAGCTTGCGCAGCGCTTCCGCGCTGCCGCCGGCCTCGATGACGCGGTAGCCCAGCTCACGCAGCGCCGCAAGGGAGCCGGCCCGCACCTGCGCGTCGTCCTCCGCCACCAGCACCAGCGCCCTGACCGGCTCGTGTCCGTCAGCGTCCGCGCCGGCATCGTTCGGCTGCTCCTCGCCGAGGTAGCGCTTGAGATAGAGGTTTACCGTCGTGCCTTTGCCCGGCTCCGACATGATGTCCACATGACCGCCCGACTGCTTGACGAACCCGTAAACCTGGCTGAGCCCCAGCCCGGTCCCCTTGCTGACCCCCTTGGTGGTGAAGAAAGGCTCGAATGCCTTCGCCGCCACCTCCGGGGGCATGCCGATGCCGGTATCGGACACGGCGATCACGATGAATTGCCCGGCCGGGACGTCACCGGCCGGGTGTCGATCGTCGAGTGTGCGGTTCGCCGTCGAGATCGTCAGGCTGCCGCCGTCGGGCATGGCATCGCGGCCGTTCACCGCAAGGTTGAGGATGGCGTTCTCCAGCTGGCTCTTGTCGACATGCGTCAGCCAGAGACCGGCGGCCAGTTGCGTCTCGATCCGGACAGTCTTGCCGAGCGTCCGCCGCAGCAGCTTCGACATGCCGGTCACCGTGCCGTTGGCGTCGATGACCTGCGGCGCCAGCGGCTGCTGGCGCGCGAAGGCAAGCAGCCGCTGCGTGAGCTCCGATGCGCGTTCCGCCGCATCGCTTGCCGCCTCGATGAACCTCGAAACGTCGGTATCGCCGCGCGACAGCTTGCGGCGGGCAAGACTCATGGCGCTCATGATGACAGCCAGCATGTTGTTGAAGTCGTGGGCGATACCGCCGGTGAGTTGGCCTATCGCTTCCATCTTCTGCATCTGGCGCAGCTGCGCCTCCGCGGCCTGGCCGGTCTCGATGGCGCTTTCGAGAGCCGCGTTCTTGGCAGTCAGGCTCTCCTGGGCCGCGGCAATGTCCCGCAGGTGCCGGCGGGCGGCGGCCATCCCGTAGGCGGCAACGGCAAGCACGCCGAGCAGCACGGCGAAAGAGGCGAAGCGCAGCGCATCGTCGGCTCGTTCGGAAATGTCCAGCCGCTGCTGCAGCTTCGCGTTCTCGTCGCGCTGCATCTCGCTTACGACGTCGCGGACCCGGCCCATTGCCGCCTTGCCGCGCCCTTCCTTCAGGCGGGCCACCGACGCGGGGGAACCTCCGACAGTGTAGAGCCGGAGCACCGCGTCCATCTCGGCAAGCCTGTCTTTGGTGGCCGAGTCCAGCTGCTCGAGCTGCTGCCGCCGTGCCGGATTGTCGGCGACGCTTTCGCGAATGGCCGCCATCTCGGCGGGCAGGGCGCGGACCGCAGCGCGATAGGGGTCGAGATAGGAAGCTTCGCCGGTGAGGAGGAAGCCGCGCTGGCTTGTCTCGGCCTCCTGAACCAGGGAGAGGGCCGATGTGATCCGGCGCTGCAGCGCGAACGTGTCGCGGATCGCCTGGTTTTCCTCCCACTGCGTCGCCGTGAGCCATGACTGCATGCCGACGATCGCCGCCAGTGCGGCAAAGCCCAGCCCGAGCGGCAAAAGCTGCATTCGAAGGGCTCTTCGCACGCGCGAAACCATTCCGACCTCGCAACTTTTCCCCAACCCACCCGGAGAGGCAATGGTGACGGCAACCGGCGACAAACTCAAGCCAATCCGCAGGGATCGCCAGGCGGCCTTCCGGCCGCGGGAATCGCTCAGGGCCGGTTGAATTTTCCGTTGGCTGCGGCAAACTTGGGAGAGGTTGTCAGAAGGGATCCCTGTTCATGTCACAGATCGCCACGATAGCCGCCACGATCTTCAAACGCGCCGGAAAGGCGCAGCGCTTCGTCGTGGCCATCGCCGGACCCCCCGGCTCGGGCAAGTCGACACTTGCCGAAGGCTTGGCCGAGGTCCTTCCCGACAGTGCCGTCATTGCCATGGACGGCTTCCACTTCGACGATGCGGTGCTGGCGCGGCGTGGCCTCGGCGCCCGCAAAGGGGCTCCCGAAACGTTCGACTTCGGCGGTTTTGCGGTGCTGCTCAAACGGCTTCGCGCCGGCGAGCCCGACATCGCGATTCCCGTCTTCGACCGGACGATCGAGCTGTCCCGCGCCGGCGCCGGGATCGTCGCTGCCGAGGCGCGGTTCATCCTGGTGGAAGGCAATTACCTGCTGCTCGACGAACCGCCCTGGTCGGGGCTGGCCGAGTCCTTCGACTTCACGGTCTTTCTCGACGTGCCGCGCGCCGAGCTGGAAGAACGCCTGCTGGCGCGCTGGTCCGAGCATGGCAGGTCAGAAGAGGAGGCGCGCGCCTGGGTGGCCTCCAACGACATGCCCAATGTCGATCGGGTGCTGGCGCGTCGCCGCGCGCCGGATCTCGCCATATGATGCGGAATGTCTGGCAATTGGCTGGCAGATGTCCTACATGTAGGACATCTGATAAGACGATGGAGACGATATGGGCGCCGCAGCAAAGAAGCAGGCAATCGCGGCCGGACCTGATCCGGCGGCTGGCCAGCCGCTCATACTGACCTTCATGGATCGGTCGGGTGCCGTTTCGATCGACCGGGTCGCCGACAGCTTTGGCCTGTCGAAGACGCAACTCGCCGAGACCGTCGGGCTTGCCCGGGAGTCGCTGTACAAGGCAGAGCGCAGTCGGACCCCGAGAATCCAGACCCGCATCAAGGAGATGCTGGAGATCATCAGCCGGGTGACGGAATGGGCCGGCGGCAGGCAGC
>JAJFMR010000230.1 GCA_020696915.1 Rhizobiaceae bacterium
GGAGGAACGCGTTATCAGGGGCAGGGTGGCCCTGGTGGACGCGGAGAAGCTCGGCGTCGGCCAGACCGTTTTCATCATGGTCAGGACCTCGAACCACGATCCCGATTGGCTGACGCGGTTCAGGGACGCGGTCACGTCCTTGCCGGAGATCGTCGGGGTCTACCGTATGTCCGGCGATCTGGATTACATCCTCAAGGCCCGCGTTGCCGACGTCAGGGCCTATGACAGGCTCTACCAGCGGCTGATCGCAAAGGTGCCGCTGTCGGACGTGTCCGCCTCCTTCGTGATGGAGGAAATCCGGGAGACGACCATCGTGCCGGTGGAAATCCGCTGACCGGCTGCGTAAATCCTGCCGGCCGGCAGCTTATGTGAATTGACGCGGGGTCCGGCCGGGCCGATAGGATCGCCGCCATGCGAATCGTTTCCGGCACGTCACGACTGGTCGGCGTGGTGCGGCTTCCGCACGGCCAAGGCCTTGCCCTTCCTTCCTACGAGACGGCAGGTGCCGCGGGCATGGATCTGTGGGCCGCGGTTCCCGAGGATCGCCCGCTCATCATTCTGCCCGGGAAGCGTGCTTTGGTGCCCACCGGCATCATCCTGGAAATACCCGATGGCGGCGAGGGCCAGATCAGGCCTCGTTCCGGGCTTGCCATGCGGCACGGCGTCACCTGCCTCAACACGCCGGGGACGATCGACAGCGACTATCGCGGCGAGGTCAAGGTGCTGCTGGCAAATCTCGGCGAGGAGGACTTCTCCGTGGTGCGCGGGATGCGCATCGCGCAGATCGTCTTTGCCGAAGTTGCCCGCGTCACGCTCGAGGAGCGCGCGCTGCCGGCAGCGACCCCGCGCGGCCAGAGCGGCTTCGGCTCGACAGGCACAGGGTGACCCCGGATGGACAAGGGCAAGGTCTTTCGCGAACTCCACCACCGCAGCGGCGCCTTCGTCATTCCCAATCCCTGGGACATCGGCACGGCCAAGCTTCTCGGATCGCTGGGCTTCGAGGCGCTCGCCACGACCAGCGCCGGATACGCGTTCTCGCGCGGCCTGCCGGACGGCGGCGTCGGCTTCGAGTCCATGATGCAGCATTGCCGCGACATCGTTTCGGCGACCGACCTGCCGGTTTCGGCCGACCTCGAGAAGGGCAAGGGCGACAGCCCGGAAAGTTGCGCGGAGACCGTCTTCGCGGCCGAGGCTGCAGGACTGGCCGGCTGCTCCATTGAGGACTACTCCGGCGATCCTGCCAATCCGATCTACGAATACTCCCGGGCGGTCGAGCGGGTCGCGGCGGCGGTGGAGGCCGCGCGGGCGTTGCGACGCGATTTCGTTTTCACGGCGCGGGCCGAGAACTTTCTCTGGGGCCGCTCCGATCTCGACGACACGATAAGGCGGCTTCAGGCTTTCGAAGCGGCCGGTGCGGACGTGCTCTATGCGCCGGGCCTGACCGATGTGGAGACGGTCGAGAAGGTTTGCGCTGCCGTGACGCGGCCGGTCAACGTTCTGGCCCAGCCCGCCTTCACGGTCGCGGCGCTGTCCAAGGCCGGGGCGGCGCGCATCTCTCTCGGGTCGAAGCTCACGACGTATGCCTTCGGCATGATCGAGAATGCGGCGCACGAGATGCAGCGTGACGGCACATTCGAGTTCGCGCGCAATGCGATGCCGTTTGCACGGGCCCAGGCGCTGTTTTCGAGCGAATGAACGCGACGCTCCGCGTCGTCGACATGCACACCGGCGGCGAACCGGTCCGCATCGTGACGGCCGGCTATCCCGCCATACCCGGAGCCACGATCCTCGAAAAGCGCGCTTACGTCCGCGACAATTTCGACCATCTCCGAAAGATACTGATGTTCGAGCCGCGCGGCCATTTCGACATGTACGGCGCCCTGCTGGTGGAGCCCTGCCTGGAAGGCGCCGACCTCGCGGTGCTCTTCATGCACAATCAGGGATATTCCACCATGTGCGGCCACGCCATCATCGCGCTTGGGCGCCATGCGCTCGACCAGGGTCTCGTGCCCAGCCGTGAGCCTTCGACCGAGGTCAGGATCGAATGCCCCTGCGGCCTGGTCGTCGCCGATGTCGAGGTCAGGGACGGCAAAGCGGGGCACGTGTCGTTCGAGAGCGTGCCGGCCTTCCTGTTTGCCGGCGACCGCACCGTCGACCTGCCTCCCTGGGGGCCGGTGCGCTTCGATGTTGCCTATGGCGGCGCCTTCTACGCACTGGCCGACTGCCGGCAGTTCGGCCTGGCATTCGGGAAAAGCCGGCTGCGCGATTTCGTCGATGCGGCCACCGCCCTCACTGAAAAAGTGTACGCCGCCCTGCCGCTGTCGCATCCCGATCACCAGGACCTGGCCTTCCTCTACGGCACCATCCTGACCGACGGCGGCGACGGTTCGAACGTCCCCACCAAGAACGTCTGCGTTTTTGCGGATGCGGAGGTGGACCGTTCGCCGACCGGTTCCGGCGTGACCGCCAGGCTGGCGGCGATGCACGCCAGGGGCGGTGTCCGGCCAGGCGAAACGCGCATCTTCGAGAGCATCGCCGGCTCGCGGTTCACGGGCGCCGTGGAGAAGGTCACGACGGCAGGTCCGTTCGCCGCCATCACCGCTCGCGTCGGCGGCCGCGCCCATTATGCGGGCAGGGCAGAGTTCATCATCGAGGAGGATGACGAACTCGGGCGGGGCTTCCTGCTGAGATAATTCGCCTGCTCAGCGCATGCCGCCGGGGCGCCGGCTGGCCGTCTCCACCGCGTTATGGCCGGCGGATGCCGGAAGCATCTTGTGGAGATGCACCATCATGGCTGCCGCAAACAGCGGCGTCAGAAGGTTGAGCAGCGGCACGGCGAGGAAGCCGGCGATGACGAGGCCTGCCAGAAACACCGTTCCGGCATGGCGCCGGCGCAACGCCCTGGCATCCGCCTCGGGGCGAAAGCGCATGGCGGCGAACTCGAAATATTCGCGGCCGAGCAGGTAGCCGTTGACGAGGAAGAAGGCGCCGATGTTGACGCCGGGGATGAGCAGGAGAAGCAGGGCCACGAGGTTGCCGATGAGGACCACGCCGAAGAATTTGAGCGCCAGGACGAACGAGCGCAGCGCCGGCATGGCCCGGCCAGGCGGGTCCGAAGGGTAGCTCCGGCGCTCTACCGCCTCGGCTGCGTCGTCGAGAAAGAGCCCGGCGACCATTGCCGTGACCGGCGCAATCAGCAGGGCCAACCCGAGCGCCAGGCCGATGCCGGCAAGCACCGCGGCGATGATGCCGAGCCAGCCGGCCCAGGACGGCAGGCCGGGCAGCAGCGCGTCGATCCACGGCCCGGCCAGCCCCTCGAAGGCTTCCCGGAGACCGAACCAGAGAGCCACCAGCGAAAGCACCGTCAGCCCAAGCGTCTTGAGGAAGACGGTTCGGAACTCCCGGGAAAAAAGCTGGCGCGCGGCCAGCCGGGCGGCATCGAGGATCATGGCTTCCCTTCGTTTCGCCGCAGATAGGGGTGGTCGCCCGATGCGGCAAGCCGCGCCGTTGCGCGAGGAGCGCGACATCGGCTAGACCCGCGTCGCTGGCATGCCAGTTCCAACGCCATCCCGATCGTGGAAAGACCGATTTGACCAGAACCCTTCGTTTCCTCGCGCAGGCCCGGGCACGGGTGGCTGCCGTCGCCTGCTCTCGAGACGTCGGGACCTTGCGATGAGCGATTACGACGTTCTCGCCATCGGCAATGCGATCGTCGACATCATCGCCCAGTGCGACGAGGCCTTCCTGGTCGAAAACCGCATCATCAAGGGCGCCATGAACCTCATCGATACCGAACGCGCCGAGCTGCTCTACGCCCGCATGGGGCCGGCCATCGAGGCTTCCGGCGGTTCGGCCGGCAACACGGCGGCAGGCGTCGCCTCCTTCGGGGGTCGCGCTGCGTTCTTCGGCAAGGTTTCGAAGGACGAGCTCGGCGCCATCTACGCGCACGACATCCGCGCGCAAGGGGTCGCCTTCGACACCGACCCCCTGGACGGCCCGCCGCCCACGGCACGCTCTATGATCTTCGTCACGCCCGACGGCGAGCGCTCGATGAACACCTATCTGGGGGCCTGCGTGGAGCTCGGGCCGGAGGATGTCGAGGCGACCAAGGCGCGCGGCGCCAGGGTCATCTATTTCGAGGGCTATCTCTGGGATCCGCCGCGTGCCAAGGAGGCGATCAGGCTCGCCGCAGGCCACGCCCACGCCGCCGGAAGGGAAGTCTCGATGACCCTGTCGGACCCGTTCTGCGTCGACCGCTACCGCGACGAGTTCCTCGACCTGATGCGCTCCGGCACCGTCGACATCGTCTTTGCCAACGACCATGAGATGAAGTCGCTTTACCAGACGGCCTCTTTCGAGATGGCCCTCGAGGCGCTGCGCCGGGATTGCAGGATCGCCGCCGTCACCAGGTCCGAGAAAGGTTCGGTGGTGGTGCGCGGCGACGAGACTTTCATCATCGAGGCGACGCCCGTGGCGACGATCGTCGACACCACTGGCGCCGGCGACCTCTACGCCGCCGGCTTCCTGTTCGGCTACACGGCAGGCTACGACCTGCAGCGCTGCGGCGATCTGGGTTCGCTCGCAGCCGGGCTGGTCATCCAGCAGATCGGCCCGCGACCACGCCAGAACCTGCGCGACGAAGCGGCGAAGGCTGGGCTGCTGTAGTGGGGCAGACGACCCGTTCGGCCTCCCGGTTCGATTGCCTGCCGCCTGCCTATCCGCGTGGCACGTTGCGCGCGCCGCCGGCCCGAATTGCGGCGGCCGCTCCGGCAGCAACTCGGGCCATGAACTTGCGGGAGAACCTGCCAATCGGTCTGGCATCATGGATCGACCATGACGTGGCGAGATCGTCGGTGTTGAATTCGTCCACGATGACCCAGGCGGGAGTATAAAGATTGGCGCGCCTGGCTTCGGTCTCCGGAATCTCCACGAACCGGCCTGAACGCTGCGGCGGCTGACTGGTGATCGGGAACAGCAGCGGCCTGTTGCGGCCGTTCCGACCAACGATGATCATCATAACGCAGGTTGGCCGTGGCTTGCGCCCGCTCTCTTCACCGCGTTCGTGCTCGCGGGCCCAGAGATAAGAGTAGAGGATGACATCTCCGTGTGCCGGTTCAGTCATCCTGTCCGTCTTCCCGGGCGACGGCATCGAGGCCGGCGAGAAACTCGGTACGTTCCGCGCCGGTCAGGTCTTCTGCACGGTAGGCGCGCTGAGCGCCGCGCCCGACAAGGCGGTCGAACTGTTCCGCCGTCATCAGCACGAATTTTCGTTTTCCA